>NZ_JANCLM010000049.1:0-39029 GCF_024259445.1 Pseudomonas sp. DVZ6 | reverse complement strand
CAGCGGAGGGCCGGATGAATGGAGCGCAGCGGCTTTGGTTACTTTGGCCAAGACCAAAGTAACCCGCCGTAAGGGCGGAAAGGTGAATAAGCGTCGACATCACAAATGAATGCGCATACAACTTCCAAAACCACCCAACAACAACAACAACAACAACAACAACAACAACAACAACAACAACAACAACAAGGGGCGAATCAGAAGTCAGAACAACCACTTCCAATCCGCCCCCAGCCAAACCCCTGAAATCAATTCAAAGCATCAAGCAAAGCCTGATTCATCTCCGGCGTCCCAACGGTAATCCGCAGGAACTGCGCAATCCGCTCCTGCTTGAAGTGCCGAACAATCACCCCCTGCTCCCGAAGCCGCGCCGCGATCCCCGCAGCATCCTCCCCGGGATGCCGGGCAAAGATGAAGTTCGCCGCCGAAGGCAACACCTCGAACCCACGCGCCACCAATTCGGCAACCAGCACCTCTCGGCTATCGATAACCTTGCGACAGGTCTCATCGAAATACGCACGGTCCTCGAACGCCGCCGCCGCCCCGACAATCGCCATGCGATCCAACGGATACGAGTTGAAGCTGTTCTTGATCCGCTCCAACGCCTCGATCAGATCAGGATGACCAACCGCCAACCCAACCCGAAGCCCCGCCAGCGAACGCGACTTGGACAAGGTCTGGGTCACCAGCAGGTTGTCATAGCGATCGACCAGGCTGATGGCCGTCTCGCCACCGAAATCGATGTAGGCCTCATCGACCACCACCACCGAATCCCGGTTGGCCTGCAGCAGCTGCTCGACCGCCTTGAGCGGCAACAGGCAGCCGGTCGGCGCATTGGGGTTGGGGAAGATGACCCCGGCATTGGGCTTGCTGTAGTCCGAAACCCGGATCTGGAACTGCTCATCCAGCGCCACCTGCTCGAACGCGATACCGTACAGGCCGCAATACACCGGGTAGAAGCTGTAGCTCACGTCCGGGAACAGCAGCGGCCCACGGTCATGCTGGAACAGGCCGTGGAAGATGTGCGCCAACACCTCGTCCGAGCCGTTGCCAACGAACACCTGCGCCGGCGTCACAGCGTAATACTCGGCCACCGCCTGCTTGAGCCGGTCACCGTTCGGGTCCGGATACAACCGCAGGTTGTCGTTGAGCTCGCCACGCATGGCTTCCAGCGCCTTGGGCGACGGGCCATAGGGGTTCTCGTTGGTGTTCAGCTTGACCAGCCGCGCAAGCTTGGGCTGCTCGCCCGGCACGTAAGGCACCAGGTCCTTGACGAAGGGACTCCAGAATCGACTCATGCTCAGTTCCCCTTCTCGTTGAGGATGCGGTATTCGGCGCTGCGCGCGTGAGCGGTCAGCGATTCGCCCCGGGCCAGCACGGAAGCGGTGTGACCCAGCTCGGACGCGCCCTGCTCGGAGCAGAAGATGATCGACGAACGCTTCTGGAAGTCATACACGCCCAACGGCGAAGAGAAGCGCGCGGTGCCGGAAGTCGGCAGCACGTGGTTAGGGCCGGCGCAGTAGTCGCCCAGCGCCTCGCTGGTGTGGCGGCCCATGAAGATCGCGCCGGCGTGGCGAATCTGCGGCAACCAGGCCTGCGGGTCGGCCACCGACAGTTCCAGGTGCTCGGGAGCGATGCGGTTGGCCACCTCGATGGCCTGCTGCATGTCACGCACCTGGATCAGCGCGCCACGGCCGTTGATCGACTTCTCGATGATCTCGGCGCGCTCCATGGTCGGCAGCAGCTTGTCGATGCTGGCGGCCACACGGTCAAGGAACTCGGCATCCGGGCTGACCAGGATGGCCTGGGCGTCTTCGTCGTGCTCGGCCTGGGAGAACAGGTCCATGGCGATCCAGTCCGGATCGGTCTGGCCGTCGCACACCACCAGGATCTCAGAAGGGCCGGCAATCATGTCGATACCGACCTGGCCGAATACATGACGCTTGGCGGTGGCCACGTAGATGTTGCCCGGGCCGACGATCTTGTCCACCTGCGGCACGCTTTCGGTGCCATAGGCCAGGGCCGCGACTGCCTGGGCGCCACCGACGGTGAATACCCGGTCGACCCCGGCGATGCAGGCCGCGGCCAGCACCAGCTCGTTGACCTCGCCACGCGGGGTCGGCACGACCATTACCACTTCGGCCACGCCGGCCACTTTCGCCGGAATCGCATTCATCAGCACCGACGATGGGTACGATGCCTTGCCACCCGGCACGTACAGGCCGGCGCGGTCCAGCGGAGTGACCTTCTGGCCGAGCACGGTGCCGTCGGCCTCGGTGTACTGCCAGGAGTCCTGCTTCTGCCGCTCGTGGTAGATACGCACACGGCTGGCAGCTTTCTCCAGAGCTTCGCGCTGCACCGGAGTGATGCGGGTCAGGGCCAGCTCAAGGCGGGCACGGTCGAGGATCAGATCATTGATCGATGTGGCATCGACACCGTCGAAACGCTGGGTGAACTCCACCAACGCCGCATCACCGCGCTCGCGCACAGCCTTGATGATGTCGAGCACGCGCTGGTTGACCGCGTCATCGGACACGCTTTCCCAGCTCAGCAGATGATCCAGATGTCGGGCGAAATCCTGGTCAGCGGCGTTGAGACGGGCAATTGCAGTGGACACGGTCATGGCGAGGGCCTCGTTATTAGCGGATGTTCAGGCGCCCTAAAGCTACCACTCCATCCGCGCGGGCACCTGAGAAAATTGGCTATGACGCGGATAGACGGGCGCGACAGCGGAGGTCGCGCGCAGAGGTCAGCCGCGGTGTCGCGATTCGACGGCGTTGCGCAGGGTGTCGATCAGGCTCTGGATACGGGCGTGCTGCATTTTCATGGAGGCCTTGTTGACCACCAGGCGCGAGCTGATCGTGGCGATCAGTTCCTGGGGTTCGAGGCCGTTGGCGCGCAGGGTGTTGCCGGTGTCGACCACGTCGATGATCTTGTCGGCGAGGTTGATCAGCGGGGCCAGCTCCATGGAACCGTACAGCTTGATGATGTCGACCTGACGACCCTGTTCGGCGTAATAGCGCTTGGCTACGTTGACGAACTTGGTGGCCACGCGCAGGCGGCCCTTGGGCTCGGGCGCGCCGGTTACGCCGGCGGTCATCAGCTTGCATTGGGCGATCTGCAGGTCCAGGGGCTCGTACAGGCCCTGGCCGCCGTATTCCATCAGCACGTCCTTGCCGGCCACTCCGAGGTCGGCGGCGCCATGCTCGACATAGGTCGGCACGTCGGTGGCACGCACGATGAGCAGGCGGACATCATCCTGGGTGGTCGGGATGATCAGCTTGCGACTCTTGTCCGGATTCTCGGTCGGCACGATGCCGGCTTCGGCCAGCAGTGGCAGGGTATCGTCGAGAATGCGGCCTTTGGATAGCGCGATGGTCAACATTGGAACGTCGGTCCTTAAGCGTCTACTGCCGGCCGGGCCCGTGAGCCCGACCGCATACGATTCGGCTGGCGCGTCCCTGCGCCGTGATGACTGCTAGCCCGGTACGCGACGGATCTTCGCGCCCAGCATCTGCAGTTTTTCCTCGATGCACTCGTAGCCACGGTCAATGTGGTAGATGCGATCGATCAGGGTATCGCCTTCGGCGACCAGCGCCGACAGCACCAGGCTGGCGGAAGCGCGCAGGTCGGTGGCCATTACCGGAGCACCTTTGAGCGCCTTGACGCCAGTGACGATGGCGGTGTTGCCCTCGACCTGGATCTGTGCGCCCATGCGGTGCATCTCGTAGACGTGCATGAAGCGGTTTTCGAAGATGGTCTCGATCACTGCGCCCGTGCCTTCGGCGATGGCGTTGAGCGAGATGAACTGCGCCTGCATGTCGGTCGGGAACGCCGGGTACGGGGCGGTACGCAGGTTCACGGCCTTCGGACGCTTGCCGTGCATGTCCAGCTCGATCCAGTCTTCACCGGTGGTGATGTCGGCGCCGGCTTCCTTGAGCTTCTCGAGGACGGCTTCGAGGATGGTCGGATCGGTGTCCTTGACCTTGACGCGGCCACCGGTCACGGCAGCGGCGACCAGGTAGGTGCCGGTCTCGATACGGTCGGGCATGACGCGATAGGTGGTCGGCTGCAGACGCTCGACGCCATCGATGGTGATGGTGTCGGTACCGGCGCCCTGGATCTTCGCGCCCATGGCGATCAGGAAGTTGGCCAGGTCGACCACCTCCGGCTCGCGGGCGGCGTTCTGCAGCACGCTGCGGCCCTTGGCCAGGGCGGCGGCCATCATGATGTTCTCGGTGCCGGTAACGCTGACGGTGTCGAAGAAGAAGTGCGCGCCGCGCAGGCCGCCTTCGGGCGCCTTGGCCTTGATGTAGCCGCCTTCGACATCGATTTTCGCACCCATGGCCTCCAGGCCGCGGATGTGCAGGTCGACCGGACGCGAACCGATGGCGCAACCGCCCGGCAGGGCCACTTCGGCCTCACCGAAACGGGCGACCATCGGGCCGAGGACCAGGATCGAGGCGCGCATGGTCTTGACCAGCTCGTAGGGAGCGACCAGGGTCTTGATGGTGCGTGGATCGATTTCCACCGAGAGCTTCTCGTCGATCACCGGCTCGATGCCCATGCGACCGAACAGCTCGATCATGGTGGTGATGTCGTGCAGGTGCGGCAGGTTGCCGACCGTGACCGGACCATCGCACAGCAGGGTGGCCGAGAGAATCGGCAGTGCCGAGTTCTTCGCGCCGGAAATGCGGATCTCGCCGTCAAGGCGCGCGCCGCCAGTAATAATCAGTTTGTCCATACGTATCTCGCCGCCAAGTTGGCTCAGGTGCGCTCAGCCCAGGCTGCGCTGCTGAAGAATTTCATGGTTACCGCGTGAATGCTGCCGTTGGCGATCCACGGATTGAGGTGAGCATAGATCGCCTGCTGACGCTTGACCGGGCTCTGGCCGGCCAGCTCGTCGCTGATCACGTTCAACTGGAAGTTGCAGCCTTCGCCTTCAACTTCGACCCGGGTTCCCGGCAATTTCTCTTCCAGAAAGCTTTTGACTTCTACGGCCTGCATGCTCAACCTCGATCGGCGCCCAACGCGCGCGGGTCGGCCATCATACAAAAAAGCCCCTCGCCTGCGAAGCCCATGACAAGGCGCGCTGACCGAGGGGCCTTTCCCGAACGGCAGGGCATCAGCCTGCCAGCACTTCATCGAGGTCATAGACCCCGGCGATTTCCCGCATATCCTCGGGTATACCGCGCAGTTCCCAGGTCTTGCCGGCCGCCTGGGCATCGCGCATGAAGCCCAGCAACAACGACAGGCCGACACTGCTCGACTTCACCACCGCGGTGCAGTCGAGCACCAGACGCTGCTCGCGGCACGCCGCGACCAACGCCTGGCCCTGTTTGCGCAGGGCCGGACCGCTGCGGTAGTCCAGCACGCCGGCCAGGGCGAGGACGCCCGGCTCGGCCATGCTCACGGCGGCGTCGCTCATTTGACTTCCTTATCCGGCGAAGTATCGGCGGTCGCCTTGGCCTTGGCCACTTCGCCAGCCCAGCCGTCGATGGTCTTGTCCAGGTTGTTGCCGTTGCGCTGCATGGCGTCCTGGAACTGGTCGCGGAACAGCTTGCCGATGTTGATGCCATTGACGATGACGTTACGCACCTTCCACTCGCCATCGAGCTTCTGCATGGTGTACTGCACCGGATAGACCGCGCCGTTGGTGCCGGTGATCTTCATGCCGACGCTGGTGCGGTCGCCGTCCTCGGCCTTGGCCGGGTCTACGGTGATGCCCTGGTTGTTGTACTCCAGCAGGGCGTTGCCGTAGAACTGCATCAGGCTGCGCTTGAAGTTCTCCTGGAAGCGCTGCATCTGCTCGGGCGTCGCCTTGCGCGAGTACTTGACGGTCATGATGCTCTTGGAGATGCCATCGGCATCGACCACCGGGCCGAGATTGCTGTTGAGCGCGTTGTAGAACGCCTCGGGGTTGGCCTTGTACTGCTCCTTGTTGGCCTTCAGGTCGCTGAGCAGCTGCGTGGTGGTGCCCTGGATCACATCACGGGCGGATTGCCCCGGCGCCGCCAGGGCCAGCAGGGGGAAGGCCGCCAGCAGAACCAGCAGGCCACGTCGCAGGATCGAAATCATGGAAACTCCTTAATTAGCCGGTTGCGCTTCTTTCGGTTCCTTGCCCACCGAGTTGAGCAGGAACTTGCCGATCAGGTCTTCCAGCACCAGCGCCGACTGGGTGTCGTGGATGGTGCTGCCGTCCTTGAGTACCGCGTCCTCGCCGCCCACGCTGATGCCGATGTACTTCTCGCCCAGCAGGCCTGCGGTCAGGATCGAGGCAGTGGAGTCGGTCGGCAGGTTGTCGACATGCTTGTCCAGCTGCAGCGTGACCCGACCGGTGTAGGAATCACGGTCCAGATCGATGGCCGTGACCTTGCCGATGGTCACACCGGCCATGGTCACTTTAGCTCTGACCGTCAAACCGGCGATATTGTCGAAGTACGCATAAACTTTGTACGTGTCGCTGCTCGGGCTGGCCGACAGCCCGCTGACACGCAGGGCCAGCAGCAGCAGCGCCAGGATCCCGGCCAGGAGGAACAGGCCGACACCGATTTCCAGGGTGCGGTTTTGCATCAGAAATCTCCAAACATCAAGGCGGTCAGAATAAAGTCCAGACCCAGGACTGCCAACGAGGCATAGACCACGGTCTTGGTGGTGGCACGGCTGATCCCTTCTGAAGTGGGCTCACAGTCGTACCCCTGGAATACGGCGATCCAGGTGACGACGAAGGCGAACACCAGGCTCTTGATCAGCCCGTTGATCACGTCGTCGCTGAACGAAACGCTGTTCTGCATGTTGGCCCAGAACGAACCCTCATAGACGCCCAGCCAGTCCACGGCGACCCACGAGCCGCCCCAGATGCCGACCACGCTGAAGATCAACGCCAGTAGCGGCAGCGAGATGAAGCCGGCCCACAGGCGCGGGGCGACGATGTACTTGAGCGGATCGACGCCGATCATCTCCAGGCTCGACAGTTGCTCGGTGGACTTCATGTTGCCGATCTCGGCGGTCAGCGCGGAGCCCGCGCGGCCGGCGAACAGCAAGCCGGTGACCACCGGCCCCAGCTCGCGCAGCAGGGTCAGGGCGACCATCTGCCCCACGGCCTGCTCCGAGCCGTACCTGGCGAGGATGCTGTAGCCCTGCAGGGCCAGCACCATGCCGATGAACACGCCGGACACGACGATGATCGCCAGCGACAGCACGCCCACCGAATACAGTTGCTTGACCAGCAGCTGGAAGCCACCAATGCCGCTGCGCCCGCCCAGCGAATGGCCGAGGAACAGGCACGAGCGTCCCAGTACGGCCAGCACATCGATGGCCGAACGGCCGAACAGACGGATACGTTCGAGTAAGGATTTTCTGCGCATCAACGCGTCCCCAGCAGATCGGCGCGGTAGTCAGGCGCAGGGAAGTGGAAGGGTACCGGGCCGTCCGGGTCGCCTTTCATGAACTGGCGGATGCGCGGATTGTCCGAGCCCATCAGTTCGTCCGGCGTGCCCTGCCCCAGCACCTGGCCGTCGCCGACCACATAGATGTAGTCGGCGATGCTCGCGGTTTCCGCGAGATCGTGGGACACCACGATGCTGGTGATGCCCAGGGCATCGTTGAGCAGGCGGATCAGGCGCACCAGCACGCCCATGGCGATCGGGTCCTGGCCGACGAACGGTTCGTCGTACATGAGGATCTGCGGGTCGAGGGCGATCGCCCGAGCCAGCGCCACGCGACGCTTCATGCCGCCGGACAGCTCGTCGGGCATCAGGTCGATGGCGCCGCGCAGGCCCACGGCCTGCAGCTTCATCAGCACGATGTCACGGATCATCTCGTCCGACAGCTGCGTATGCACCCGCAGCGGGAAGGCCACGTTCTCGAACACATCCAGGTCGGTGAACAGCGCGCCGCTCTGGAACAGCACGCCCATCTGCTTGCGCGCGTCGAACAGGTCGCTGCGCGACAACGCGGGCAGGTTCTGCCCGTTGACCCAGACCTCGCCACCGGACGGGCGCAACTGCGCGCCCATCAGGCGCAGCAAGGTGGTCTTGCCGCACCCCGAAGGCCCCATGATGCCGGTGACCTTGCCGCGGGGAATGCGTATGTCCACGTTGCTGAAAATGCTGCGCGAACCGCGCTTGAAGGTGACACCCTTCAACTCGACCGCGTAGGCGCTATCCACACTCATCTAGACTCCTTGCTAGTGCAGCCTCGTCATGTGGACGCCTGCCTTCATCTTGAAGGCACACAGGTCCCCGGCGGGCCGAATAGCGGCGAACTATAGCACCGCTGATAGGCCCGCCCCAAGGGCGTCCCCGCACTCGTTCAGGGCACAGACAGGCTGGCGCGGCATCCATATGACATTCGAAGGATGAGCCTTTCACACATTGCGGCTATAATCGCCGCCTTTTCATCAGGCATTGCGTTTCGACATGACCCAATCCAGCGAGCTGATCCAATCCGCCCAGCGCACCCTGCGCCTCGAACTCGAGGCCGTGGAAGCCCTGCTGGCCCGCATCGACGGTGACTTCGTCAAGGCCTGCGAACTGATCCTGGCCAGCAAGGGACGGGTCGTGGTGGTGGGCATGGGCAAGTCGGGGCACATCGGCAACAAGATCGCCGCCACCCTGGCCAGCACCGGCACTCCGGCGTTCTTCGTGCACCCGGCCGAAGCCAGCCATGGCGACATGGGCATGATCACCCGGGACGATGTCATTCTTGCCCTGTCCAACTCCGGCAGCACCGCCGAGATCGTCACCCTGCTGCCACTGATCAAGCGCCTGGGCATCCAGCTGATCAGCCTGACCGGCAACCCCGACTCGCCCCTGGCCCAGGCCGCCGAGGTCAACCTCGACGCCAGCGTCGCCCAGGAAGCCTGTCCGCTCAACCTGGCGCCGACCTCCTCCACCACTGCGGCGCTGGCGCTGGGCGACGCCCTGGCCATCGCCCTGCTGGAGGCCCGCGGCTTCACCGCCGAGGATTTCGCCTTCTCCCACCCCGGTGGCGCACTGGGCCGCCGCCTGTTGCTGAAGGTCGAGAACGTCATGCATGCCGGCGAAGAACTCCCGGTGGTCAAGAGCGGCACCCTGCTCAAGGACGCGCTGCTTGAAATGTCTCGCAAAGGTCTGGGCATGACCGTGGTCCTGGGTGACGACGGCAAGCTTGCCGGCGTATTCACCGACGGCGACCTGCGCCGCAGCCTGGACCGCAACATCGACGTGCACAAGACCCTCATCGACGAGGTCATGACCGTGCACGGCAAGACCGCCCGCGCCGAGATGCTCGCCGCCGAGGCACTGAAGATCATGGAAGACCACAAGATCAGCGCGCTGGTGGTGGTCGATCAGGAAGACCGCCCGACCGGCGCCCTGAACATGCACGACCTGCTGCGCGCCGGAGTGATGTAAATGAACCAGGACCTGATGCAACGCGCCAAGGCCATCAAGCTGGCGGTGTTCGACGTCGACGGCGTGCTCACCGACGGCCGCCTGTATTTCCTCGAGGACGGCAGCGAGTTCAAGACCTTCAACACCCTCGACGGCCACGGCATCAAGATGCTCATGGCCGCGGGCGTGACCACCGCGATCATCAGCGGGCGCAAGACCCCGGTGGTCGAGCGCCGGGCGAAGAACCTCGGCATCCCGCACCTGTTCCAGGGCCGCGAGGACAAACTGGTGGTGCTCGACGGCCTGCTCGCCGAACTCAATCTAAGCTATGAACAGGTCGCCTACCTCGGCGACGACCTGCCCGACCTGCCGGTGATCCGCCGCGTGGGCCTGGGCATGGCGGTGCACAACGCCGCGGCATTCGTTCGCCAGCACGCCCACGGCGTCACCCTGGCTCGCGGCGGCGAAGGCGCCGCCCGCGAGTTCTGCGAACTGATCATGCAGGCCCAGGGCACCCTGGACGCTGCCAACGCCCATTACCTGTAAGGCTGCCCATGCTCAGCAAGAAGATCAGAAATGTCGCGCTGCTAGGCGGGATCGCCGCCGTGCTGGTTGCGGTAGGCTATTGGAACATTAGCCCGGAGACCTTCCTCGACCAGCCGCAGGCCCAGGTCGACCAGAGTGCCATCGACTACTACGCGATCAACGCCCACAGCCTGCAGTTCTTGCCCGACGGCAAGCTGCAGTACGAGATGACCGCCGCCAAGGTCGAGCACCTCAAGGCCAGCGAGGTCACCCTGGTAACCACGCCCGACCTGCACATGTACCGCGGCACCGAGTACCCCTGGCACGTGCAGAGCAAGCGCGCCGAGGTCAACCCGGACGGCACCGAGGTCGAACTGATCGACGATGTGCGCGTGGCGCGCACCGACGACAAGCAACGTGAAACCATCATCACCAGCACACGCATGACCGTGTTCCCGCAGAAGCAATATGCGCAGACCGAGCAAGCCGTTAGAATCGACGGCGCCGGTGGCACGACTACGGGCAAAGGAATGAAAGCGTATTTGAAAGAAGGCAGGATGGACCTGCTCTCTAACGTAAGAGGACAGTATGAGGCTCGTTAAAACCATCCCCCTTCTGCTCAGCCTGGGCGTAGCACTGGGAAGCGCGAGCGCCTTCGCCCTGCCGAACGACCGTGACCAGCCGATCCGCATCCAGGCGGACAACGCCCACCTGGACGACAAGCAGGGCGTTGCCACCTACACCGGCGACGTGATCATCACCCAAGGTTCGATGATGATCAAAGGCAACACCGTGACCATGACCCGCTCCGCCTCCGGCGACATCGACGTGGTCACCTCGGTGGGCAACCTGGCCTACTTCGAGCAGCAGCAGAGCGCCGCCAAGCCCGACAAGATGAAAGGCTGGGCCGTGACCATCCAGTACCAGGCGCAGAAAGACACGGTGATCCTTACCGACCGCGCCAAGGTCGAGAACGAAGGCAACACCACCGAAGGCGAGAAGATCGTCTACAACACCAAGACCCAGGTGGCTACCGCCGGTCGCGGTGGCAACGTGACTGCACCACGTCAGCGCATCGACATGGTCATTCAACCGAAGAAAAAGGCCGAGTAAATGGCAACCCTCAAAGCCCAGCACCTGGCCAAGAGCTACAAGGGCAGGCAGGTCGTTCGCGACGTCAGCCTGTCCATCGACAGCGGCCAGATCGTCGGCCTGCTCGGCCCCAACGGCGCCGGCAAGACCACCTGTTTCTACATGATCGTCGGCCTGGTCCAGGCCGACCAGGGCCGCGTGCTGATCGACAGCCTCGACGTCAGCCACCAGCCCATGCACGGCCGCGCCCAGGCCGGTATCGGCTACCTGCCGCAGGAAGCCTCGATCTTCCGCAAGCTGTCGGTGGCCGACAACATCATGGCCATCCTCGAGACCCGCAAGGACCTCGACCGCGACGGCCGGCGCAAGGAGCTGGAAAGCCTGCTGCAGGAATTCCACATCAGCCACATCCGCGACAACCTCGGCATGAGCCTCTCCGGCGGTGAACGCCGCCGCGTCGAGATCGCCCGCGCCCTGGCCACCGCGCCCAAGTTCATCCTGCTGGACGAACCCTTTGCCGGTGTCGACCCGATCTCCGTGGGCGACATCAAGCAGATCATCCACCACCTCAAGAACAAGGGCATCGGCGTACTGATCACCGACCACAACGTTCGCGAGACCCTGGACATCTGCGAGACCGCCTACATCGTCAACGATGGCCAGCTGATCGCCGAAGGCGACGCCGAGACCATCCTGGCCAACCAGCTGGTCAAGGAAGTGTACCTGGGGCACGAGTTCCGACTCTGACCCCGGCCTGCCCGGAGCACTGGCGCAAGCGCCTGTTCGAGGCTTAAGTTGTTACAGTGCTCTAGGCAAACGCTGCAATTTCAGGCATACAACTTGCTTAAAATCGGCGCCCAGGCGCCCTCCGTGTAGTGGATGGCGCATGCGCGCCGGCAACAAGGTATCAAGCCCCAGCCATGAAACCATCGCTCGTCCTAAAAATGGGCCAGCAACTGACGATGACCCCGCAGTTGCAACAGGCCATCCGTCTGCTTCAGCTCTCCACCCTGGACCTCCAGCAGGAAATCCAGGAAGCGCTGGAGTCCAATCCGATGCTCGAACGTCAGGAAGACGGCGAGGACTTCGACAACAGCGATCCGATGGCGGACAACGCCGAGAACAAGCCGACCGCCGAAGTCCAGGACAACAGTTTCCAGGAAACCAGTACCAGCAGCACCGCGGAAAACCTCGAAGACGGCGAATGGGCCGAGCGCATCCCCAACGAACTGCCGGTCGACACCGCCTGGGAAGACATCTACCAGACCAGCGCCAGCAGCCTGCCGAGCAACGATGACGACGAGTGGGACTTCACCACCCGCACCTCGGTCGGCGAGAGTCTGCAGAGCCACCTGCTGTGGCAGCTCAACCTGGCGCCGATGTCCGACACCGACCGCCTGATCGCCGTCACCCTGATCGACAGCATCAACAGCCAGGGCTACCTGGAAGACACCCTCGAGGAGATCTGCGCAGGCTTCGATCCGGAACTCGACATCGAGCTGGACGAGGTCGAGGCGGTGCTGCACCGCATCCAGCAGTTCGAACCTGCCGGCATTGGCGCCCGTTCCCTGGGCGAATGCCTGCTGCTGCAACTGCGCCAGCTGCCGGCCTCGACACCGTGGATGAGCGAGGCCCAGCGCCTGGTCACCGACTTCATCGACCTGCTCGGCAGCCGCGACTACAGCCAGCTGATGCGCCGCATGAAGCTCAAGGAAGACGAACTGCGCCAGGTCATCGAACTGGTGCAGACCCTCAACCCGCGCCCCGGCTCGCAGATCGAGTCCAGCGAGCCCGAGTACGTCGTGCCTGACGTCATCGTGCGCAAGGACAGCGAGCGCTGGCTGGTCGAGCTCAACCAGGAAGCGGTACCGCGCCTGCGGGTCAACCCGCAGTACGCCGGCTTCGTCCGCCGCGCCGACACCAGCGCCGACAACACCTTCATGCGCAACCAGCTGCAGGAAGCGCGCTGGTTCATCAAGAGCCTGCAGAGCCGCAACGAGACGCTGATGAAGGTGGCGACGCAGATCGTCGAGCACCAGCGCGGCTTCCTCGACCACGGCGACGAGGCCATGAAGCCGCTGGTGCTGCACGATATCGCCGAGGCGGTGGGCATGCACGAGTCGACCATTTCCCGGGTGACCACGCAAAAATACATGCACACCCCGCGCGGCATCTACGAACTGAAATACTTTTTCTCCAGCCACGTGAGCACCGCCGAAGGCGGCGAATGCTCGTCCACGGCGATCCGCGCGATCATCAAGAAACTGGTGGCGGCGGAAAATCAGAAAAAGCCATTGAGTGACAGCAAGATCGCTGGTTTACTGGAGGCACAAGGCATCCAGGTAGCCCGTCGCACCGTCGCCAAGTACCGCGAATCGTTGGGCATCGCCCCGTCGAGCGAGCGCAAGCGACTGATGTAGCCCCGGGATGTGCCACAGCGTTTCAGTGGCAGGTGCAATACCTGCCTCTTTATGCACGGGCAACAAAGGAGAAGCTGTATGCAAGTCAACATCAGTGGACAGCATGTAGAAGTCACCCAACCACTGCGCGATTACGTGCTTGAGAAGCTCGCCCGCGTGGAGGGTCATTTCGACAAGATCACCAATGCGACGGTGATCATGAAGGTCGAGAAGCTGCAGCAGAAGGTGGAAGCCACACTCCAGATTCCCGGTGGCGAAGTCGTCGCCAACGCCGAACATCAAGACATGTATGCGGCGATCGACGCCTTGGCAGACAAACTTGATCGCCAACTGAAAAAACACAAGGAAAAACAGCAAAGCCTGCTGCAAGGCGCAGCCGCCCGCTGATCCCCCTCATCCATGATCCGACTTGAAACCATCCTGACCCCCGGCCGTTCCCTCGTGAACGTGCCGGGCGGCAGCAAGAAGCGCGCCCTGGAAAAGGTCGCCAACCTGATCGCCGAGCAAGTACCCGAGCTGGAGATGCAAGACGTCTTCGACAAGCTCATCGCTCGGGAAAAGCTGGGCTCCACCGGTTTTGGCAATGGCATCGCCATTCCCCATTGCCGGCTCGAAGGCTGCACCGCGCCAGTGAGCGCCCTGCTGCACCTGGATGCCCCCATCGATTACGATGCCATCGATGGCGCCCCGGTCGACCTGCTGTTCGTCCTGCTGGTCCCGGAAGCCGCCACCGATGCCCACCTTGAACTGCTGCGCCAGATCGCCAGCATGCTCGATCGCAAGGAGGTCCGCGATCGCCTGCGTGCCGCCGACAGCAGCGAGACCCTTTACCAGGTCGTCCTGGACGTACAGAACGAGCACTGAACATGCGCCTGATCATCGTCAGCGGCCGCTCCGGCTCCGGTAAGAGTACCGCCCTCGACGTGCTGGAAGACAACGGCTACTACTGCATCGACAACCTGCCTGCCGGGTTGTTGCCGCAGTTGGCGGAAAACGCGCTGATCAACACCGAGTTGCTGCAACCGAAGGTCGCGGTATCCATCGATGCGCGCAACCTCCCCAGCCACCTGTCGCGCTTCCCCGAACTGCTGGATGAGGCACGTTCGCGGCATATCCAGTGCGACGTGCTGTACCTGGACGCCGACGAAGACACCCTGCTCAAGCGCTTCTCGGAAACCCGCCGCCGCCATCCGCTGACCAACGACAGCCGCTCGCTGGCCGAGGCGATCCGCGTGGAAAGCGAGCTGCTCGGGCCGATCGCCGACCTCGCCGACCTGAAGATCGACACCACCAATCTGAACCTCTACCAGCTGCGCGATTCGATCAAGCTGCGCCTGCTCAACCAGCCCGAGCCAGGCACCGCGTTCCTGGTCGAGTCGTTCGGCTTCAAGCGCGGCATGCCGGTGGACGCCGATGTGGTGTTCGATGTGCGCTGCCTGCCCAATCCATACTGGAAGCCGGAACTTCGCGAGCATTCCGGCCTCGAACAGCCGGTGATCGATTACCTGGCCGCCCAGCCGGACGTCGAGGAAATGTTCCAGGACATCTCCGGTTACCTGCTCAAGTGGCTGCCGCGCTTCGCCGCCAGCAACCGCGCCTATGTCACCATCGCCATCGGCTGTACCGGCGGCCACCACCGCTCGGTGTACATCACCGAACGGCTTGGCCAACTGCTCCAGCAATCCCTGAAAAACGTCCAGGTCCGCCACCGCGACCTATAGCCCACAGGATCCGCCCCACGATGCCCGCCCGCGAAATCACCATCATCAACAAGCTGGGCCTGCATGCGCGGGCGGCCGCCAAGTTCGTCGGCGTGGCCGGTCGCTTCCCTTGCCAGGTACGGGTCGGTCGCGCGCCGGACAAGCTGGTGGACGGCAAGAGCATCATGGCGGTGATGATGCTCGCCGCGGGCAAGGGCACGCCGGTGCACCTGCACACCGAGGGCGAGCAGGACGGTGAGGCCATGGATGCACTGGTCGCGTTGATCAACAATTTCTTCGACGAAGGCGAGTAAGCGCCGCTAGCGACTGCGCACGCTTCGTGTAGGAGCGGCCTTGTGCCGCGAAAGGGCTGCGTAGCAGCCCCGGCAATGCAGCAATGTTGCTGAAAACCAGGGGCTGCCATGCAGCCCTTTCGCGGCACAAGGCCGCTCCTACAGGGACCGTGCCGGGCTCAGGACAGCGCCGTGTCCATCACCATCATCAGGCAGAACCCGACACACAGCCCCAGGCTCGCCAGGCGGTGATGCCCGTTGCTGCGCGATTCGGGAATGATCTCCTGGGTCACCACCAGCAGCATTGCCCCCGCCGCGCAGGCCAGGCCCAGCGGCAGCAGCAGTTCGGCGATGTTCACCAGCCAGGCGCAGATCACCGCGGCCAGTGGCTCGACCAGCCCGGACGCCGCGCCGATCAGGAACGCCTTGAACCGCGACATGCCCGCCCCAGCCAGCACCAGGGCGATCACCAGGCCCTCCGGCACATCCTGCAGCGCGATGCCCATGGCCAGGCTGTCGGCATCGGGCATGCCACCGCCGGCGGACACGCCGATGGCCATGCCTTCGGGAATGTTGTGGGCAATGATGGCGATGACAAACAACCAGATCCGTGCAGCGATCACCGGTTGCTGATCGCTGCCGACCAGGGCCTCTGGCGAAGCGCCGGAGACCTTGAGATCGACCAGGAACAGGCACAACGCGCCGAACAGCAGGCCGCTGCTGATCACCCCACCGGCGCCCCATGGGCTGAAGCCGATGGATTGTGCCGCATCCAGCCCGGGAATGATCAGCGAGAACGCGGTGGCCGCCAGCATCACCCCGGCGCCGAAGCCGAGCAAGGTGTCGGCCACGGCCACCGGCATGTTGCGGATCACCAATACCGGTACCGCGCCCAACGCCGTCCCCAGCGCGCACAATGCGCCGCCCTCAAGGGCACGCAACATGCGCGGTTCCAGGTCCAGCCAGGCGATGCCCCGCGCCACCAGCAACGCGGTGCCGACCAGCAACAGCAAGGTCCCAAGCGCCAGGCGGAACAGGCGCACACTGCTGACAGACATCACCTCGGAGCGCATACCGGTCAGACTCGTTTCAGGGCTTCAAGGTAGCGACGTTCCACTTCGGCCCAGTCGACCACGTTGTAGAAGGCGCCAATGTATTCCGGACGACGGTTCTGGTACTTCAGGTAGTAGGCGTGCTCCCACACGTCCAGGCCGAGGATCGGCGTGTTGCCGTGCATCAGCGGGCTGTCCTGGTTGCCGCTGCTCTCCACTACCAGCGTTTTCTGCGGGGTCACGCTCAGCCAGGCCCAGCCGCTGCCGAAACGGGTCAGTGCGGCCTTGGTGAAAGCCTCCTTGAACGCCTCGAAGCCGCCGAGCTGCGCATCGATGGCCTTGGCCAGCTCACCCTGTGGCTGGCCGCCCCCCTTGGGTGACATCACGGTCCAGAACAGGGTGTGGTTGGCATGCCCGCCACCGTGATTGGTCACTGGCCCGCGCAGGCTCTCGGGCAGCGACTGCACTGCACCGACCAGCTTCTCGACCGGCCACTCGGCCCACTCGGTGCCCTCGATGGCTGTGTTCAGGCCATTGACGTAGGTCTGGTGATGCTTGCTGTGGTGGATCTCCATGGTCTGGGTGTCGATGTGCGGTTCCAGCGCATCGTAGGCATAGGGCAACGCAGGCAAGGTATGCGGCATGTCAGTGGATTCCGTAGGCAGGTGTGCGATCAGTGATATCCGTATGCGCGACCAGCTCGCTGGCCACCGGGGCCTGTCGGCTGAGCAGGCGCTCGGTACGCGGGTATTGGCCGTATTCGGCGATGAAACTCAGCAACTCGGTGTAGGTGCGCCCGCTGTGGCGCAACGCGGCGTCGCGCAGGGCCTGGGGCAGGCGCTGATCCTGGCTGGCCTGGAGCAGCCGCTGGTGTGCCGCGCACAGGTAGTCGGCGCTTTCGTGCGGCTGGTTCAGGCGCAAGTGCAGATCGGCCAGGTTGTGATGGGCGATGACCAGTGCGGCCACCGCCTCGTCGACGTCATGCCAGCGCTCAAACAGCACCTGGGCCAAGGCCAGGGCTTGCAGGTAGTGTTCCCGGGCATCGACCAACTCGCCCTGCTCGAACAGGCGGTTGGCGTCTTGCGTGGTGCGTTTCCAGTGCTGCATGACGTGTCTCCTGGGCGGCCCGGGCTCAGATGCCGCCGGCGGTGAGTTTTTCCGGATCCAGCAGCGCCTCGAGCTGATCACGCGACAGGTCGGAGTGCTCCAGCGCCACATCGATGATCGGGCGGCCCTCTTTGTAGGCGGTCTTGGCGATCTCGGCGGCCTTGAGGTAGCCGATGATCGGGTTCAACGCGGTAACCAGGATCGGGTTGCGCGACAGCGCTTCCTTGAGCTTGGTTTCGTTGACCTTGAAGCTGGCGATGGCCTTGTCGGCCAGCAGGCGGCTGACGTTGGCCATCAGCTCGATGCTTTCCAGCAGGTTGCGGGCAATCACCGGCAGCATCACGTTGAGCTCGAAGTTGCCCGACTGCCCGGCCACGGCGATGGTGGCATCGTTGCCGATCACCTGGGCGGCGACCATGGCGGTGGCTTCCGGGATCACCGGATTGACTTTGCCCGGCATGATCGATGAGCCCGGCTGCAGGCCCTGCAGCTCGATTTCACCGAGGCCGGCGAGCGGGCCCGAGTTCATCCAGCGCAGGTCGTTGGCGATCTTCATCAGCGCCACGGCGGCGGTCTTGAGCTGCCCGGACAAGGCCACGGCGGTGTCCTGGGAGCCGATCAGGGCGAACAGGTTCTCGCCAGGAGTGAATTCGACCTGGGTCAGGCCGCTCAACTGGCGGGCAAAGCCTGCGGCGAACTGCGGATGGGCGTTGATGCCGGTGCCCACGGCGGTACCGCCTTGGGCCAGCGCCTGCAGGCTCGGCAGGGTGGCTTCGATATGCGCCTGGGCGCCCTTGACCTGCGCGGCCCAGCCACCGAGCACCTGGCTCATGCGCACCGGCATGGCATCCATCAGGTGGGTGCGACCGGTCTTCACATGCTTGTGCACTTCGAGCGCCTTGGCCTCGATCACCTGGGTGAGGTGACGCAGGGCCGGCAGCAGCTGCTCGTGCAGAGCCAGGGCGGCGCTGACGTGGATGGTGGTGGGAATGATGTCGTTGCTGCTCTGGCCACAGTTGACATGGTCGTTGGCATTGACCGGCTCGCCCAGCACGCGGCTGGCCAGGGTGGAGATGACCTCGTTGGCGTTCATGTTCGAGCTGGTGCCGGAACCGGTCTGGAACACATCCACCGGGAAATGCTGGATAAAGTCGCCGGACAGCAGTTGCTCGACCGCCTTGACGATGGCCTCGCCCTGCCCCGCGCTCAGCTGGGACAGCTCGACGTTGGCCTTGGCCGCCGCCGCCTTGGCCAGCAGCAGGGCACGGATGAACTGGGCCGGCATCGGCTTGCCGCTGACCGGGAAGTTGTCGACCGCGCGCTGGGTCTGGGCACCGTACAGGGCCTGGGCCGGCACCTGCAGTTCGCCCATGCTGTCACGCTCGATACGGGTATCACTCATCTTCAAGTCCTTGCATCAGTTCTTCGGGAGAAATCGACGGCAGCAGCACGCTGTTGGCGAGCTGCATCGCGTAGGGCTGCCAGCGCAGGTTTTGTTCGCGGCGATCAAGGTTGCGCAGGTCGAGCAAGGGCCGCCAGGCCTGGTCCAGGCACAGGCAGCGCCAATGCCACGGCAGCATGCGATCGTTGGCGGTATCCAGCAGCAGGCGGAAGGCGGTCAGCGCCACGGTCCAGGGCGAGGTTTCGGTGCAGCACACCAGGTAGCGCCCTTCGGCCAGGTAATGCTCGATCAGACGCGGCTCGTCGGGTTCGAGCGCGCAGCGGATGCGCCGGCTGAGCCAGCGCCAGTTTTCCAGGTAGGGCAGTTCGTGGAGGACGGGTTTCATGAACATCATCGCCGGGTTGCTGGATAATGATATTCATTATTATGTGAGAAATAGAATCAGTTCAAGCTAGACGATGGGCAAAAGAAACCCGGCGCGATGGCCGGGTCCTTTGCAAGGCATGAGCAGGGCAGCGTGGGAGCGAGCTTGCCTCGCGATTGCAGGTAAGAATATCGCGGGGCAAGCCCGCTCCCACGCTCCCCTACTCCCCTGCTGATGACAGAGCGCCGATCAGCTGCCAGCCAGCGTCATCCGCTCGATCAGCACCGAGCCACTGTGGATATTGCTGCGGGTCTCGATATCGCTGCCGATCGCCACGATCTGCTGGAACATGTCCTTCATGTTGCCGGCGATGGTCACTTCCTGGACCGGGAACTGGATCTCGCCGTTTTCGACCCAGAAGCCCGCAGCGCCACGGGAATAGTCACCGGTCACCATGTTCAGGCCATGCCCCATCAGCTCGGTTACCAGCAGGCCGCGGCCCATGCGGCGAATCAGTGCCGCCTGGTCCTCCACGCCATGGCTGACGTACAGGTTGTGCACGCCCCCGGCGTTGGCGGTGCTCGGCAGGCTCAGCTTGCGCCCGGAATAGGTGCCGAGGATGTAGGACACCAGCTCGCCCTTGTCGACGAACGGCTTGGCGTAGGTGGCCAGGCCGTCGCCGTCGAATGCCGCGCTGCCCAGCGCGCGCGGGATGTGCGGCCGCTCGTCGAGGGTCAGCCAGGTGGGGAACAGGCGCTGGCCGAGGGTGCCTTCGAGGAACGACGACTTGCGGTACAGGTTGCCGCCGGAAATCGCCGACAGGAAGCTGCCGAACAGGCCGCCGGCAAGCTCCGCCGAGAACAGTACTGGCACCTCGCAGGTCGGCACCGGACGCGCGCCGAGGCGGCTGGCGGCGCGTTGCGCGGCGCGCTGGCCGATGCTGCGCGGGTCGGCCAGCAGGTTGCCCTGGCGATTGACGTCGTACCAGTAGTCGCGCTGCATCTGCCCGTCGGCCTCGGCGATCATCACGCAGCTCAGGCTGTGCCGGGTGGACGCGTAGCCGCCGATGAAGCCGTGGCTGTTGCCATAGACCCGCACGCCCTGGTGGGTATTGAGGGTGGTGCCATCGGCGTTGAGGATGCGCTTGTCGGCGTCGAACGCCGCCGCCTCGCAGGCCAGCGCCATCTCGATGGCCTTCTCCGGCTCGATGTCCCAGTCGTGGTACAGGTCAAGGTCAGGGATCTCGCGGGCCATCAGGGCGGCATCGGCCAGCCCCGAACACGCGTCCTCGGAGGTGTGCTTGGCGATTGCCAGGGCTGCCGCGACGGTCTCGCGGATCGCCTCAGGACCACTGGCCGAGGTGCTGGCCGAACCCTTGCGCTGGCCAACGTAGAGGGTGATGCCGAAGCCCTGGTCGCGGTTGAACTCGACCGTCTCGACTTCGCGCTGACGCACCGTGGTGGACAGGCCCTGCTCCAGCGACACCGCCACTTCGCAGGCGCTGGCGCCCTGACGGCGCGCCTCGGCGACGATCGCCTCGACCTGTTCCTGCAACGCCGGCAGGTCCTTGGGGCCTACGCTCTGGACTGCACTCATGGTTCTCTCCACTGAAAATTCTGCGTACGGCTTGGGTCATTCTACGACCGGGCCGGACAAGCGGCCCCCGACTGGTTATCATGGCGGCGATTTCCTGCGGACTGCCCCCATGGTTGATTCTTACGACGACGCCTTCGATGGCGAAAAAAGCAAAACCCAGATCAAGCGCGAGCTGCATGCGCTGGTCGAGCTCGGTGAGCGCCTCACCACCCTCAAGGCCGACACCCTGGCCCGCCTGCCGTTGACCGACGAGCTGCGCAAGGCGCTGGCCGAGGCCTGCAAGCACGTTGCACACGGTGCCCGCAAACGCCACATGTCGTTCGTCGGCAAGCTGATGCGCGACCAGGACCTGGACGCCATTCATGCCGTGCTCGATCAGATCGACAGCTCCAGCCGCCAGTACAACGAGCGCTTCCACGGCCTCGAGCGCTGGCGCGACCGCCTGATCGACGGTAACGACGAGGACCTCGAACGCTTCGTCAACGAGTTTCCCGACACCGATCGCCAGCACCTGCGCTCGCTGATCCGTCATGCCCAGCACGAGAAGGCGCGGAACAAGCCGCCTGCGGCTGCGCGTAAAGTGTTCAAGTACATCCGCGACCTCGACGAGGTCCAGCGCGGTCTGCGTTAAACCCGACATCCTGGGGCTGCTACGCAGCCCATCGCGGCACAAGGCCGCTCCTACAGGGAACGCGCACACCTGTAGGAGCGGCCTTGCGCCGCGAAAGGACCGCAAAGCGGTCCCTGCCGGCATCAAGCCCCTGTACCGCCCACGGTAATCGCATCCAGCTTCAGGGTCGGCTGGCCAACGCCTACCGGCACCGACTGCCCATCCTTCCCGCACGTGCCCACGCCGCTGTCCAGCGCCAGGTCATTGCCGACCATCGATACCCGGCTCATCGCTTCCGGACCATTGCCGATCAAGGTCGCACCCTTCACCGGCGCGGTGATCTTGCCGTCCTCGATCAGGTAGGCCTCGCTGGTGGAGAACACGAACTTGCCGCTGGTGATGTCCACCTGGCCACCGCCAAGGTTGGCGCAGTAGATGCCCTTCTTCACCGAGCGGATGATTTCCTCCGGGTCGCTGTCGCCGGCACGCATGTAGGTGTTGGTCATGCGCGGCATCGGCAGGTGGGCGTAGGACTCACGCCGGCCGTTGCCGGTCACCGCCATGCCCATCAGGCGGGCGTTGAGCTTGTCCTGCATGTAGCCCTTGAGGATGCCGTTCTCGATCAGCGTGGTGCACTCGGTCGGGGTGCCTTCGTCGTCGATGCTGAGCGAGCCGCGGCGGCCCTCCAGGGTCCCGTCGTCGACGATGGTGCACAGGCTCGAGGCCACTTTCTCGCCGATACGCCCGCTGAACGCCGAACTGCCCTTGCGGTTGAAGTCGCCCTCCAGGCCGTGACCGACCGCCTCGTGCAGCAGCACGCCGGACCAGCCCGGGCCAAGCACCACCGGCAGCGTGCCAGCAGGTGCCGGAATAGCCTCGAGGTTGACCAAGGCCTGGCGCAGCGCCTCGCGGGCATAGCCCATCACCCGCTCCTCGGTGAAGAAGCGGTAGTCGGTACGCCCACCACCGCCCTGCCCGCCACGCTCGCGACGACCATTCTGCTCGACGATCACGCTGACATTGAAACGCACCAGCGGACGCACATCAGCGGCCAGGCTGCCATCGGCGGCGGCGACCAGGATCCGCTCCCAGACCCCAGCCATGCTCACGCTGACCTGCTGGATGCGCGGATCGAGGGCGCGGGTGGCGGCATCGACGCGCTTGAGCAGCTCGACCTTCTCGGCGCGGCTCAGCACATCCAGGGGATTATCAGACGCGTACAGGGCGGTCACATCCTGGCTGCGGAACGCCTGCACCTGGCCGTCCTGCCCGGCGCGGGAGATCGAGCGCGCGGCGCGGGCCGCCGAGGTCAGGGCTTCGAGGTTGATCGCGTTGCTGTAGGCGAAGCCGGTCTTCTCGCCGGACTGGGCACGCACGCCGACGCCCTGGTCGAGGTTGAAGCTGCCCTCTTTGACGATGCCGTCCTCCAGCGCCCAGGTTTCCGAGATCTGGCCCTGGAAATACAGGTCGGCGGCATCGATGCCGGGGCCGGCCAGCTCGCCCAGCACCGTCTGCAGGCTGTCGAGGGTCAGGCCGCCCGGGGCCAGGAGCTGCTCGCTGACGGTGGATAAAATCTCGCTCATAGTCACTCCGAGGTGTGCGCAGGCCGCAAGGCGTCCTGCGAGAAAAAGCGCCGGTGCGTGACCACCGGCATGCGCGCCCGGATGGACGCCTGTTCTTCACTGTCGCGCGTGGCGAGCAATACCGCTTCGCCCCGCGCCTGTTGCGCGACGATCCGCCCCCAGGGGTCGACGATCGCCGCCTGGCCGTGGGTTTCCCGCGGCCCTGGATGCACGCCGCCCTGGGCGGCCGCCAATACATAGCACTGGGTCTCGATGGCCCGTGCGCGAATCAGTACTTCCCAATGCGCCGCTCCGGTCACCGCGGTGAACGCCGCCGGCGCGCTGATCAGCTCGGCCCCGGCGGCGCGCAAGGCGCTGTACAGCTCGGGGAAGCGCAGGTCGTAGCACACCGACAGGCCCAGGCGGCCAACGGGTGTGTCAGCCACCACCACCTGGCTGCCGTGGGCGTAGTCGTCCGACTCGCGGTAGCGGCCACGGTTGTCGGCCACGTCCACATCGAACAGGTGCAGCTTGTCGTAGCGGGCGGCGATCTCGCCGTGCT
Organism: Pseudomonas sp. DVZ6; assembly: GCF_024259445.1. Lineage (NCBI taxonomy): Bacteria > Pseudomonadati > Pseudomonadota > Gammaproteobacteria > Pseudomonadales > Pseudomonadaceae > Pseudomonas > Pseudomonas sp. DVZ6. Next base: position 15,370 of record NZ_JANCLM010000049.1, on the reverse strand, counting down.
CATCGACCAGCAACGAGCAGGCGTGGGCCTTGGCATGCGGCTGGCCGACCGGCGGCAGCGGCAAGGTACCCGCGACTATCCATAACCTGAGGTCGCGGGCAGTGCGTTTCAACCAGGGCAGGATTGGCCCCTCGCCCAGCGCCTCGGCCCGACCGATGGCCGCGGCATCGCGTCGGCCCATGGCGGCGAAGTTCTCCGGCAGCACCGCCAGGCGCGCGCCACCGGCGGCGGCCTGTTCGAGCAGTGCCGTGGCACGTTGCAGGTTGGCCAGCACATCGTCCTGGCTGACCATCTGGATCACAGCTGACGTCATGACCACCCCGGGTTATTTGTCGAAAGGTTTCACAAAGGTGATTTTAGGCTCTTTGACCGGACCTTCGACGCGATAGTGCACACTGGCGAAACGCGCGACCCGGTCACCGATCAGGCGGTCGACCAGGAACAACGCGCCGCCGATCGCCGGCGCGCCGACGATCAGCGCGGCCAGCGGCAGGTTGTTGGTCACCGGCAGCGTCACCAGCAGCTTGGCATCGACCCGGTCACGAACGAAGTCCATGGTGCCGTCGAGCTCGAAGTTGCTCGACGGCCCGGTGACGGTGATCGGCTCACGGGTCACGTAGACCCCTTCGCTGGCCACCAGCAGGCCCTTGACCCGGTCATAGGCCAGGCCCTTGCTGAACAGGTCGGAGAAGTCCAGGCGCAGGCGCCGGCCGATGGAGTTGAAGTTGAGCAGCCCGAACACCCGCAAGGCCTGGGCGCTGCCCTCGACCTCGACGAACTGGCCGCTGCGCAGGGCCGCGTCGAGGCTGCCGGAATAACGGTTGAGGCTGACCCAGGCTGGCGAACCCGGCCAGCGGCCGTCCACGTCCATGCGGAAGTCGCGGCTGGTGACGGTGGGCGCGAAGCCCCAGGCCTTGAGCACATCGCCCAGGTTCTTGCCGTCCAGCCGCCCCTTGTACCAGCTCGAACTGCTGCCCGGCTCGCCTTCCCAGCCACCGCTGCCATCAATGTGCAGCCCCTTGAGGTCCAGGTCGACATCGCTCATGGCCATGCCTTTGGCGGTCTGGCGCAGTTTCAGGTTGACACTGCCGAACAGGTCGTCGCCGCGGTACAGCTTGTCGATGGTCAGGTCCAGCGGCGGCACCTTGCGCGGGTCGACCCCGACCAATGGGTCCGGCGCGTTCTCGTCCTGGGCTTCATTCGGGTCGGCCGGCGGCAGGCGCAGGCTCTGCAGGCGGACGGTCATGGGCGTGGCCTTGGCATCGGGAATACGGGCGTTGCCGATGATTTCCTGGCTGTCCAGGCGCAGGTCCCAGGCCGGGCCGCCGCGCATCAGGCGGATCACCGCCTGGTTGAGGTCCATGCCGAAGGCCTTGAGCTGGCCGATGCTCAGGTCCACGCTCTGCAGGTTCTGCCGGGCGCTGCCACCCGGATCCTTGCCGGCCAAGCGCTCCATCTGCTGCTGCCAGGGTGCCAGGTCCAAGGCCTCGAGCCGGCCACGCACGCGCAGGCCCTGGCCGCTTGGGAGGCTGGCTTCGCCCGTGCCCAACAGCAGCTCGCCACGCCCCTGGGCCAGCTTGTCGGCCGGCGCGGCGTAGGCGAAGCGGGCAAGGTCTGTGTAGCTGGCATCGATGCGCCGCTCGGGGCCTTGCAGGGTCAGGCCGAAACGACTGTCGCGGGTTTCCCCGGCAGCCTTGCCGAAAGGCGCCGGCAAGTCGATGGCCAATCCTTTGAGCGAAGAACTGACGCTCAAGCGGTTGTCGCGACTGCCGAGTGTCACCTGCAACTGATAGGGCAGCTCACCGGAGGCCGGCAGCGGTTGCTGGTACTGCAACCAGTCGGTCAGGGCCTTGAGGCCGACCTGGCCATTGGCGTTGATGCGGGTCTGAATCTGCCCACCCTGCCCTTCGGCGGTGATCTGCGCGGTCACCGGCTTGCCGAAGGCGTGCAGGCTGATGTCCTTGCCGCTCAGCCCTTTGTCGAAATCGAAGGTGAAGTCGCCTTTGAGCTGGGTCAGTTCCAGGCTGGGCGGCGCCACTTTCAGGGTCGCGTCGCGGGTCGCGAAGTCCACCAGCACCTTGGGCCGCTGCCCATGGGCCAGGGGTATATCGAGCTTGACCTTGCCCTCAAGCGGGCCTTCACCTTCCCAACCGGCGAAGATCTCGCCCGTACCGATGGGCGCTTCCTTGAGGATCTTCAGGCCATCGCCGAGGCTGCCGTCGAAGTCGCCATCGAGGAACAGGTGGCTGTGCTGATCGCCCTCGACATGGGGAATGTTGACGCTGACATCGCTGACCTGGGTATCCAGCAGCAGCCCTTTGCGGGCCTGGATGCGCACGCCGGTGTCCTCGATGTAGACATTGCCGTCGACCTGCTGCACCTGCGGCCAGCCCGGCTGGAAATCCAGCGCGGCGTCGTGGACCTTGAAGAACAGGCTGATATCGCGGGCATGGGGCGGCGCGTTGTGATGCAGCGAGCCCTGGTACTGGAAGTAGCCCTCGTCGACATTGCCCTTGACGATGGCACTGCGCAGCCATTCGTCCAGGGCCGGGCTGAGCACCTCGGGCAGGTATTTGGCGGTGTAGCGACCGTCGCCCTCGGTAAGGCCTACGCGCAGGTCCATGTAGTCTTCGTGGCCCGGTTGCAGGTGGATGCGGATGAGGAAGTCCGCGGCGATCTTGCCCTCGTCGCCCAGCACCTTGATATAAGGGGCGACCAGGGTGAAGGCTTCCTTGTCCAGGGTCCAGGTCAGCCGTGCGTTGGCTTTCGGGTAATGCCAGGGTTTGCCGAAGATCGGGTACAGATGCAGCATGAAGGCCTGGGTATCCAGGCGCAGTTCGCCGTGCCCGAGGTCACCGCTGATGGCGCCGCTGACGTTGCCGGCGGCCGGCGCGCCGTGATAGGCGTCGAAGCCGACTTTCTCCAGGTTGGCGGCAAACTGCAGGCGCTGGTCGCCCTCGGCCTTGGGGCGGATATCCAGGCGTACGTTGCGCAGGGCGCCGGTCACCTTGAGCGCGTCGACCACCGTCATCAGCTTGTCCGGCAACGGCGCCAAGGCGTCGATCACCGGAGTCAGCGGGGTCAGGTCGAGGCGATCGGCCTGCACCTGCCAGCTTTCCTCGGCCGGGCTCTGACCAGGGCGCTGTGCCAGTTGCAGATGGGACTCCCAACGGGTCTTGCCAAGGCTCATGCCCAGGGAGTCGACAACGACGTCGAAACCTTGGTCCTGGCGCTGGAACCAGGCCGACAGGGCCAGGTTGTCCAGGGTGATGGCCTTGCGTCCGGTGTAGGCACCCTTGAGCTGCGGGGCGTTGAGGCGAACCATCGCCTGCTGCAACTGCCCCTTGTTCCAGTCGATCCAGAACTCGCCACCGGCGCGCAGGGTGGCGGTCTGCCACTGGCCCAGCAGCTGCGGCGGCAGCCAGCGCGCCCAATCGCTTTGCGGCAGGCTCAGGTAGGCCTGCACGTGACCGTCGCGCCAGGCCTTGGCGGTGGCGCGGCTGTTCAGGCTCAGGGCCAGGGGCTGGCCATCGGGCAGCGTGGCGCGCAGGTCGACGCTCTGGCGCGACGCGCCGGCCTGCAATCCCAGGCTGACATAGGTGAGGGTCAGCGGGTCACGCTGCCAGGGATGCAGGGTGACCTGGCTGTCGAACACATCGATCCGCCCCAGTTGGCGCAGGCGCTTGAGCGCATCGGCTGGGTCGAGCGGCGCATCATCCTTCTGCGGCAGGCCTTCGAGGGTCCAGGCACCCTGCTCGCTCTCGCGCAGGATCAGTTGCAAACCACTGAGCTGGATGCGCGCCAGGCGCACTTCGCGGGCCTTGAGGCTGGCCCACAGGTCGGGCACCAGCTTGACGTCGTCCAGGCGCAAGGCCGCCTTGCCTTCGCCCAGCTGCAAGTCGCGTACGCGCAACACCGGCGCCAGGCCACTCCAGCGCCCCTCCAGGGCACCGACGTGCACGGGCATGCCCAAGGCCTGTTCGGCCTTGAGTTCGGCGTCGGCTCGGTATTCGGCGACCAGGGGTACCAGTTGCCGACCGAGGCTGACATACAGCGCCACCAGCACCGCCAGCAGGGCGCAGATTCCCAGCCCCCAGCGGGTCAAGGCGCCCAGAACGCGGGTCAGACGTTCCATGGCCATGGCCCTCCAAGTCGTCCCTTAACTATGGCCGGTGAATAGCGCTTTGCCAGCCCGTCCATGGGGCGACCGCCATTAGCGCGGGTCAGAGCAGCACCACATCGTATTGTTCCTGGGAGTACATGGACTCCACCTGGAAGCGGATAGTTCGCCCGATGAACGTCTCCAGTTCGGCGACGTTGCCCGACTCTTCATCGAGCAGGCGGTCCACCACCTTCTGGTTGGCCAGTACCCGATAGCCCTCGGCCTGGTAGGCACGGGCCTCGCGCAGGATCTCGCGGAAAATTTCGTAACAGATCGTCTCGGGGGTCTTCAGCTTGCCGCGCCCCTGGCACGCCGCGCAGGGTTCGCACAGTACCTGCTCAAGGCTTTCGCGGGTGCGCTTGCGGGTCATCTGCACCAGGCCCAGCTCGGTGATGCCGATGATGTTGGTCTTGGCATGGTCACGTTCGAGCTGCTTCTCCAGGGTCCTGAGGACCTGGCGCTGGTGCTCCTCGTCCTCCATGTCGATGAAGTCGATGATGATGATCCCGCCGATGTTGCGCAGGCGCAGTTGCCGGGCAATGGCGGTGGCAGCCTCGAGGTTGGTCTTGAAGATGGTCTCTTCGAGGTTGCGATGGCCGACGAACGCTCCGGTGTTGACGTCGATGGTGGTCATCGCCTCGGCCGGGTCGACCACCAGGTAGCCACCGGACTTGAGCGGCACCTTGCGCTCCAGGGCGCGCTGGATCTCGTCTTCCACGCCATACAGGTCGAAGATCGGCCGCTCGCCGGGGTAATGCTCCAGGCGATCGGCGATCTCCGGCATCAGTTCGGCGACGAACTGTGTGGTCTTCTGGAAGGTTTCCCGCGAGTCGATGCGGATCTTCTCGATCTTGGGGTTGACCAGGTCACGCAAGGTGCGCAGCGCTAGGCCAAGGTCCTCGTAGATGACCACGGGCGCACCGCAGGTCTTGATCTGCGAGCCGATCTGCTCCCACAGGCGGCGTAGGTAGCGGATGTCCTGGAGGATGTCCTCGGCGCGGGCGCCCTCGGCGGCGGTACGAAGGATGAATCCGCCAGCGTCCTTCATGTCTTCCTGGGCCATGCAGTCGGTGACCACCTGCTTGAGGCGCTCACGCTCGGCTTCTTCCTCGATCTTCAGGGAAATGCCGACATGGCTGCTGCGCGGCATGTACACCAGGTAGCGCGACGGAATCGACAGCTGGGTGGTCAGGCGCGCGCCCTTGCTGCCGATGGGGTCCTTGGTGACCTGCACCACCAGCGCCTGGCCTTCATGCACCAGCGCGGTGATGTTCTCCACCGCCGAACCTTCGCGCTGGGAGATCTCCGAGGCGTGGATGAACGCCGCTCGCTCCAGGCCAATGTCGACGAACGCCGCCTGCATGCCCGGCAGGACCCGCACCACCTTGCCCTTGTAGATATTGCCGACGATGCCACGGCGTTGGGTGCGCTCAACGTGCACCTCCTGCAGGACGCCGTTCTCCACCACCGCCACGCGTGACTCCATCGGGGTGATGTTGATCAGGATCTCTTCACTCATGGCAGGCTCTCGTCAAAGGTCTCGGGTAATGATGGATCGCTGCGGGATGGCTGGCTAGGCTCTAAACGACCCTAGCGTGGTGTCGTATCCTCTTGCTGCTGCCAACAAGGGATGGCGAACTGCTCGAGCAGCTCGGCGGTCTCGCTCAGGGGCAGGCCGACCACGGCCGAGTAGCTGCCCTCGATAGCGCTGACGAACACCGCGCCCAGGCCCTGGATGGCATAGCCGCCGGCCTTGTCGACCGGTTCGCCACTGTCCCAGTAGCGCAGCGCTTCCTCGAAGGAGATGGTGCGAAAACGCACAGTGGTGCTGACGCAGCGGCTGATGCTGCGCTGGCCGTCGGTCAACGCGACGGCGGTGAGCACCTGGTGCTCGCGCTTGGACAGGTCGCCAAGCATGGCCAGCGCCTGCTCGCGGTTCTCCGGTTTGCCGAGGATCTGGCCATCGAGCACCACGGTGGTGTCGGCGCCCAGTACCACTCCGGCGCCGTCGGTGTGGGCGAAGCCCGCCACGGCCTTGGCTTGTGCCAGACGTTCGACATAGGCCGCCGGGGCTTCGCCCGGCAGCGGGGTTTCATCGATGGGCGCGCTGACGACGGTGAACGGCACGCCGATCTGGGTCAGCAGTTCACGCCGGCGCGGCGAGCCGGAGGCCAGGTACAGCTGAGTCATGTGGACATCTCCCTGTCAGTGGCGGCGGGTCGTCAGTGAATGTGCAGGCGAACGCGCAGGCCGCGCAGGGCGAAGCTGACCCAGGGCCAGAGCAAGGCGCTGATCACCGCCGACCAGACCAGGGCCAGGGTCGGCAGGCGATTGCCGGTGAGCGCGCTTAGCCACAGCTGGATCAACTGGGCGATGCCGAAGATCACCAGGATCACCAGGCTCTGCTGCCACATGGGGAACATGCGCAGGCGCTGCTGCAACGACAGCACCAGGAAGGTGATCAGGGTGAGAATCAGGGCATTCTGGCCAAGCAAGGTACCGTACAGCACATCCTCGGCCAGGCCGAGCAGGAATGCCGTGGTCATGCCGACCTTGCCGGGCACGGCGAGGGTCCAGAAGGCCAGCAGCAGGGCCAGCCACATGGGCCGGAACACTTCCATGAACTGCGGCATGGGCGAGACGCTGAGCAACAGGCCGATGGCGAACGTCAGCCAGATGGCCCAGCCGTTTCTGCTACGGGTGCTGGCCATTATTGTCTCCGGGGTTGAGCGGGCGCGGCAACCGGTTGGACCGGCGCCGGGCTGGTCGTCGTAGGCGCAGCCGCAGGAGCGGTGCCAGGCGCAGGCTGCGCGGCATGGGCCGGTGCGGGCGTGGCCGCCGGCGGAGTGTGGCCGGCGCCCTGGCGGTCGGCCTCTTCCTGGGCAATCGCCGCCTCGGTGGCGCGCTCTTCCGGCGTGCGCCGGTCGCTGAACACCAGCAGCATGTAGCGGCTGCGGTTGAGCGCGGCGGTCGGGATGGCGCGGACGATGGCGAACGGCTGGCCGGAGTCGTGGATCACTTCATTGACCGTGGCCACCGGATAACCAGCCGGGAACCGCTGGCCCATGCCGGAGCTGACCAGCAGGTCGCCTTCCTTGATGTCGGCGGTGTCGGCCACATGGCGCAGTTCGAGGCGCTCCGGGTTGCCGGTGCCGCTGGCAATGGCGCGCAGGCCGTTGCGGTTGACCTGCACCGGAATGCTGTGGGTGGTGTCGGTGAGCAGCAGCACCCGCGAGGTGTACGGCATCAGTTCGACCACCTGGCCCATCAGGCCGCGGGCATCGAGCACCGGCTGGCCGAGGAACACGCCGTCGCGCTCGCCCTTGTTGATCAGGATGCGGTGGGTGAAGGGATTGGGGTCGACACCGATCAGCTCGGCGACCTCGACCTTCTCGTTGACCAGCGCCGAGGAGTTGAGCAACTCGCGCAGGCGCACGTTCTGCTCGGTCAGGGCCGCCAGCTTCTGCAGGCGCCCCTGCAACAGCAGGGCCTCGGTCTTGAGTTTCTCGTTCTCGGCGATCAGCTCGGTGCGGCTGCCGAACTGGCCGGCCACACCTTGCCACATGCGCTGCGGCAGGTCGGTGATCCAGTAGGATTCCATCAGCACCAGGCCCATCTGGCTGCGCACCGGCTTGAGCAGGTCGAAGCGCGAATCGACCACCATCAGCGCGACCGACATCACTACCAGCACGAGCAGGCGAACGCCCAGCGAGGGGCCCTTGGAGAAAAGCGGTTTAATGGGCCGTTCCTCGTGGACGACTCAGGAGGTCATGGGACATGGGGCAATGCACCGGCCTGCTGCGGGTTGACGGAAACGGCGCCCGGGCGGGCGCCAGCACAGCGCATACAGGTAGCACTGTGCGTGCCACCTGTAAACCTGAGGATGCTACTGCACAGCGATCACTCGCTGGAGAGCAGGTCCATGGCGTGCTTGTCCATCATCTCCAGCGCACGACCACCGCCGCGGGCGACACAGGTCAGCGGGTCTTCGGCGACGATCACCGGCAGACCGGTTTCCTGGGCCAGCAGCTTGTCGAGGTCGCGCAGCAGCGCGCCACCGCCGGTCAGCACCAGGCCGCGCTCGGCGATGTCCGAGGCCAGCTCGGGCGGCGACTGCTCCAGGGCGCTCTTGACCGCCTGGACGATGGTCGCCAGGGATTCCTGCAGCGCTTCAAGCACTTCGTTGGAGTTCAGGGTGAAGGCACGCGGCACGCCTTCGGCCAGGTTGCGGCCACGGACGTCGACTTCGCGCACTTCGCCGCCCGGGTAGGCGGTACCGATTTCCTGCTTGATGCGCTCGGCGGTGGACTCGCCGATCAGGCTGCCGTAGTTGCGGCGCACGTAGGTGACGATGGCTTCGTCGAAGCGGTCGCCGCCGACGCGAACGGACTCGGCGTAGACCACGCCGTTGAGCGAGATCAGGGCGATTTCAGTGGTACCGCCACCGATGTCGACGACCATCGAGCCGCGGGCTTCTTCAACCGGCAGGCCGGCACCGATGGCGGCGGCCATTGGTTCTTCGATCAGAAATACTTCGCGGGCACCGGCACCAAGGGCCGACTCACGGATGGCACGGCGCTCGACCTGGGTCGACTTGCACGGCACGCAGATCAGCACGCGAGGGCTGGGCTGCAGGAAGCTGTTTTCGTGCACCTTGTTGATGAAGTACTGCAACATTTTTTCACAAACGCTGAAGTCGGCGATCACGCCATCTTTCATCGGGCGAATGGCCGCGATGTTGCCAGGCGTACGGCCCAGCATGCGCTTGGCTTCGGTCCCGACTGCGACGACGCTTTTCTGGTTGCCGTGGGTACGGATGGCAACCACCGAGGGCTCATTCAGGACGATACCGCGCTCACGCACGTAAATAAGGGTGTTGGCAGTACCCAGGTCGATGGACAGATCGCTGGAAAACATGCCACGCAGTTTCTTGAACATGGGAAAGTGACCCTGGGGAAAGCGTGGGTAAAAAAGTGCGGCAAACTCTAACAATGGCAGGGATTTTGGGCAAGGAGCCAATATGTTAAATTGGCTGTTTTTCCGAGCATGCCTGCCGATGATCGCGGCCCTTTGACCGCCAGAATCCCAGCATGTTCCTCATTTGCGGACTCATTCCGTCTGTCGTTTTCCTGGAGATCCCCATGGCGCTTCAACGCTCCGACGTGGAAAAGATCGCCCATCTGGCCCGCCTGGGCCTGAATGAAGGCGAATTGCCACGCACCACCGATGCCTTGAACAGTATTCTCGGGCTGGTCGACCAGATGCAAGCCGTCGACACCACCGGCGTGGAACCCCTCGCCCACCCGCTGGAGACCACCCAGCGCCTGCGTCCCGACCAGGTCACCGAAAGCAACCAGCGCGACCGCTACCAGGCCGTCGCCCCGTCGACCGAGAACGGTCTGTACCTGGTTCCGAAAGTAATCGATTAAGGGATAGCGCCTGCCATGCATCAACTCACTCTGGCCGAGATCGCCCGTGGCCTCGCCGACAAGTCGTTCTCCTCGCAAGAACTGACCGGCGCCCTGCTGTCGCGCATCAAGCAGCTCGACCCGCAGCTCAACAGCTTCATCACCGTCACCGAAACCCAGGCCCTGGAGCAGGCGCGCGCCGCCGACGCCCGTCGCGCCGCCGGCGAGACCGGCGCGCTGCTGGGCGCGCCGATCGCGCACAAGGACCTGTTCTGCACCAACGGCGTACGCACCAGCTGCGGCTCGAAGATGCTCGACAACTTCACCGCCCCGTATGACGCCACCGTGGTCGCCAAGCTCGCCGAGGCCGGCATGGTCAGCCTGGGCAAGACCAACATGGACGAGTTCGCCATGGGCTCGGCCAACGAGTCCAGCCACTACGGCGCGGTGAAGAACCCGTGGAACCTCGAGCACGTGCCGGGCGGCTCGTCCGGCGGTTCGGCCGCCGCCGTGGCCGCGCGCCTGCTGCCGGTCACCACCGGCACCGACACCGGCGGCTCGATCCGCCAGCCGGCGGCGCTGACCAACCTCACCGGCCTCAAGCCGACCTACGGCCGCGTGTCGCGCTGGGGCATGATCGCCTACGCCTCGAGCCTCGACCAGGGCGGCCCGCTGGCCCGCACCGCCGAGGACTGCGCCCTGCTGCTGCAAGGCATGGCCGGCTTCGACGCCAAGGACTCGACCTCGGTCGACGAGCCGGTGCCGGACTTCAGCGCCAACCTCAACGCCTCGCTGCAAGGCCTGCGCATCGGCCTGCCGAAGGAATACTTCGGCGCCGGCCTCGACCCGCGCATCGCCGACCTGGTCCAGGCCAGCGTCAAGGAGCTGGAAAAGCTCGGCGCGGTGGTCAAGGAAATCAGCCTGCCGAACATGCAGCACGCCATCCCGGCGTACTACGTGATCGCCCCGGCGGAGGCTTCCTCCAACCTGTCGCGTTTCGACGGCGTGCGCTTCGGCTACCGTTGCGAGGATCCCAAGGACCTCACCGACCTGTACAAGCGTTCCCGTGGCGAAGGCTTCGGTGCCGAAGTGCAGCGCCGCATCATGGTCGGCACCTACGCCTTGTCGGCCGGCTACTACGACGCCTACTACGTCAAGGCGCAGCAGATCCGCCGCCTGATCAAGAACGACTTCATGGCCGCCTTCGCCGAGGTCGACGTGATCATCGGCCCGACCACGCCGAACCCGGCCTGGAAGATCGGCGCCAAGGCCGGCGATCCGGTCGCCGAGTACCTTGAAGACCTGTACACCATCACCGCCAACCTGGCGGGCCTGCCAGGCCTGTCGATGCCGGCCGGCTTCGTCGACGGCCTGCCGGTGGGCGTGCAACTGCTGGCCCCGTACTTCCAGGAAGGCCGCCTGCTCAACATCGCGCACCGTTACCAGCAAGTCACCGACTGGCACACCCGCGCCCCCAACGGCTTCTGAGGAGTTCACACATGCAATGGGAAGTTGTGATCGGGCTGGAGATTCATACCCAGCTCGCCACCCAGTCGAAGATCTTCTCCGGCAGCGCCACCACCTTCGGCTCCGAGCCGAACACCCAGGCCAGCCTGGTCGACCTGGGCATGCCCGGCGTGCTGCCGGTGCTCAACCAGGAAGCCGTGCGCATGGCGTGCATGTTCGGCCTGGCGATCGATGCCGAAATCGGGCCGCGCAACGTATTCGCGCGCAAGAACTACTTCTACCCCGACCTGCCCAAGGGCTACCAGATCAGCCAGATGGACCTGCCGATCGTCGGCAAGGGCCACCTGGACATCGCCCTGGAAGACGGCACCATCAAGCGCATCGGCGTGACCCGCGCGCACCTTGAAGAGGATGCCGGCAAGAGCCTGCACGAAGACTTCAACGGCGCCACCGGCATCGACCTGAACCGCGCCGGCACGCCGCTGCTGGAGATCGTCTCCGAGCCGGACATGCGCAGCGCCAAAGAGGCGGTGGCCTACGTCAAGGCCATCCACGCCCTGGTGCGCTACCTGGGCATCTGCGACGGCAACATGGCCGAAGGTTCGCTGCGCTGCGACTGCAACGTCTCGATCCGCCCGAAGGGCCAGACCGAGTTCGGCACCCGCTGCGAGATCAAGAACGTCAACTCGTTCCGCTTCATCGAGCGGGCGATCAACAGCGAGATCCAGCGCCAGATCGACCTGATCGAGGACGGCGGCAAGGTGGTGCAGGAAACCCGCCTGTACGACCCGAACAAGGACGAGACCCGCTCCATGCGCAGCAAGGAGGAAGCCAACGACTACCGTTACTTCCCCGACCCCGACCTGCTGCCGGTGGTCATCGAACCGAGCTTCCTCGACAGCGTGCGCGCCGCCCTGCCAGAGCTGCCGCCGCAGAAGGTCGAGCGCTTCCAGAGCCAGTACGGCCTGTCGGCCTACGACGCCAACGTGCTGGCCTCCAGCCGCGAGCAGGCCGACTACTTCGAGCAGGTGGTGAAGATCGGCGGCGACGCCAAGCTGGCCGCCAACTGGGTCATGGTCGAGCTGGGCAGCCTGCTGAACAAGCTGGGTGTCGAGATCGACCAGTCGCCGGTCAGCGCCGAGCACCTCGGCGGCATGCTGCTGCGCATTCGCGACAACACCATCAGCGGCAAGATCGCCAAGACCGTGTTCGAGGCCATGGCAGCCGGTGAAGGCGATGCCGACGGCATCATCGAAAGCAAAGGCCTCAAGCAGGTCACCGACACCGGCGCGATCGACAAGATGCTCGACGAGATGCTCGCCGCCAACGCCGAACAGGTCGAACAGTACCGCGCCGCCGACGAGGCCAAGCGCGGCAAGATGTTCGGCTTCTTCGTCGGCCAGGCGATGAAGGCGTCCAAAGGCAAGGCCAACCCGGGGCAAGTGAACCAATTGCTCAAGGCCAAGCTCGAAGGATGATCCCGATCGCGGGGCAAGCCCGCTCCTACAGGTTCACGCTGCACCTGTAGGAGCGACCTTGTGCCGCGAAAGGACCGCGTAGCGGTCCCAGTTCCTGAATCGGAGCATTCGACTTGATCAAGCGTTCCCTCACCACCCTGACCCTCTTCTCCCTCCTGGCCGGCTGCGCCAGCCATGACATCGACCCGCGCGGCTACGACCAGACCGGCACCGCCTCCTACTACGGCGCCCGCCACCACGGCAAACGCACCGCCAGCGGCGAACCCTTCAACCAGCACGGCCTCACCGCCGCCCACCGCAGCCTGCCTTTCGGCAGCCGGGTACTGGTCACCAACCTGTCCAACCAGCGCAGCGTCGTGGTGCGCATCAACGACCGTGGCCCGCATACCCGTGGCCGACTGATCGACCTGTCACGGGCCGCCGCAGAAAAAATCGGCATGCTCCGTAGCGGAACCGCGCGAGTCCGGGTACAAGGTCTGAGCGATTGACCTGACTGGAGCCCTCGCCATTTTCGACCTGGCCACCCTCCCCGCCTTCAGCCTGCTGCAACTGGGCCTGGGCCTCATGCTGCTGATCATCGGCGCCGAACTGCTGGTGCGCGCCGCCCTGCGCCTGGCCGGCCGCCTGCATGTGCGCCCACTGATCATCGGCCTGAGCCTGGTGGCTTTCGGCAGTACCGCGCCACAGCTGACCGTGAGCCTGCAGGCCGCCTACCAGGGCGCGCCGGATGTGGCGGTGGGCAGTGTCGTGGGCAGCAATATCTTCAACGTGCTGGTGATCCTCGGCCTGGCGGCACTGATCATTCCGCTGCGCGTGTCGCGCCAGCTGGTGCGCCTGGACATCCCACTGATGATCCTGGCCAGCGCCCTGGTGTACCTGCTCGCGCTCAACGGCCAACTCGGGCGCCTGGAAGGCGCCCTGCTGCTGCTTGGCCTGCTGGGCTACCTGGCCATGCTCTGGCATCAGTCGCGCCACTACGCCCGTACCTACCCCGCGCCGAGCACCACGCATGCCAGCCCGCTGCGGTTCTGGAGCAGGACAGTACTGCAGATTGTCGTGGGCCTGGGCCTCTTGAGCCTGGCCGGCCACCTGCTGCTAGAGGCCGTGGTCGAGGTGGCCACCGACCTGGGCCTGTCCGAGCGCATCATCGGACTGACCGTTGTTGCCGTGTGTACCTCGCTCCCGGAGCTTGCCGCCGCACTGATCGCGGCCCTGCGTGGTGAACGGGAGATCGCCGTGGGCACGGTGATCGGCAGCAACCTGTTCAACCTGCTGGCAGTGCTGGGGTTCACTGCAGTGATCACCCCCGATCCCTTGTCGATCTCACCCAACGCCCTGGACTTCGACCTGCCGGTGATGCTCGGCGTCGCCGCCCTGTGCCTGCCGGTGTTCTATTCCGGCTACCGGGTCACCCGCGCCGAAGGCCTGGTGTTCCTGTGCCTATACCTGGCCTACGGCCTGCACGTGGTGGCCTTCACCACCGGGATGCCGCTGGCCGGACGCCTTGAGCGATTGATGCTGTTCTATGTGATGCCCGTGCTCGGGGTCGTGCTGCTGTACACCACGGCCCGCGCCTGGCGCCGCCAACACTAAGGAAAACAACATGGCTGACACGAAACAGACCGGCGAAAGCATTCGTCGCCAGGTGATGGGCGATGCCTTCGTCGATCGCGCCCTGGGCAACGCGACCGCGTTCACCCAACCGCTGCAGGACTTCGTCAACGAACATGCCTGGGGGAGTGTCTGGGCCCGTGACGGGCTGCCGCTGAAGACCCGCAGCCTGATCACCCTGGCCACCCTGACCGCGCTCAAGTGCCCGCAGGAGCTCAAGGGGCACGTACGCGGGGCGCTTAACAACGGTTGCAGCGTTGAGGAGATCCGCGAGGCGCTGCTGCATTGCGCGGTGTATGCCGGGGTGCCGGCGGCGATCGATGCGTTTCGGGCGGCGCAGGAAGTCATTGATAGTTATCAGGCGAGTTCTAGCGATTAAGTGCGGGTGCCCTGGCCTCGGGACTGTTACCTATGTGAGTGAACTTTTGTGTAACCCATGTGGGTGATCCAAATATTGGTTGCTCTGTGCTTTTCGCGGGCAAGCCCGCCCCCACTGGGATGTATATGACCCTGTGGGAGCGGGCTTGCCCGCGAAGGCGACCTTGAGATCACACAGTTGCAACTAGCGACAGCTTCGCCAGCCCAGGCGCCGCCCGTACCTTCGCGACTTCAGGAGGCCGAACGCAGGCCTTAAGATTACCCCCCAAGCCTGCTAGCGACAGCTGCGCAAGCCCAGGCGCCGCCCGTACTTTCGCGACTTCAGGAGGCCGAACGCAGGCCTTAAGATTACCCCCCAAGCCTGCTAGCGACAGCTGCGCAAGCCCAGGCGCCGCCCGTACTTTCGCGACTTCAGGAGGCCGAACGCAGGCCTTGCGGAGGGAGGTGACGGGCATGGATGCCCGTCAAGCGCTGCGCCCCAGGATGGGGCGTTCAGCGCGGCCCTCCCGGGAGCAAGGCCGGAGTGAGGGGACCCCGGAGCGAAGCGTAGGGGCCGGATGAATGGAGCGCAGCGTTTTTTGGTTACTTTTTGTCGCGTTTGACAAAAAGTGACTCGCCGTAATGGCGAAAAGGTGACTATGCGTCGATATCGTAAATGAATGCGCTTACAAATGTTAAAACCGAAGCAGACCGACTTTGACTTTGACTTTGACTTTGACTTTGACTTTGACTTTGACTTTGACTTTGACTTTGACTTTGACTTTGACTTTCAGAGCGTGTGTTTTGAAAGTTATATGCGCATTCATTTGCGATGGTGACGCATAGTCACCTTTTCGCCCTTACGGCGAGTTCCTTTTTGAAGGATC
>NZ_JANCLM010000048.1:0-44491 GCF_024259445.1 Pseudomonas sp. DVZ6 | reverse complement strand
CCCCCCCCCCCCCCCCCCCCCCCCCCCCCCCCCCCCCCCCCCCCCCCCCCCGCTGCTCCAGTCAAATCAAAGAATTATGTTTTGTGCCATGAGAGCGGCCTTGTGCCGCGAATGGGGCGCGCAGCGGCCCCAGGGTTCGGTGTTGACGCTGCATTCGTCGGGGCTGCTGCGCAGCCCATTCGCGGCACAAGGCCGCTCCTACAAGGAGTATGCAAGTCCTTGTGGGAGCGGCGTGAGGCTAAAGCTGATCGATCAGGCCGTACCGATCTCCCCGCCATCGTTACGCTGGATCACCACCGTCGAAGCCCGTGGCCGCACCGAGGTGCCGGTCGGCGTGACATCGGTGGCCTTGTCGGTGGTCGGCCAGTTGTCCGGGTGCTGGATGTTGACGAACATCGTCTTGTTGTCCGGGGTGAAGGCGATGCCCGTCACCTCGCAACCGTTCGGCCCGACGAAGAAGCGGCGCAGGGCCGCCTGGTTGGTGGCGTTGACCGGGATCTGCTTGCCGTTGGCGTCCACAAGGTCGGTGGGGATCACCGCCAGCAGCTGGTCGTTGGTGTAGCTGGTCAGGGTAGCCTCGCCGTTGTCGGTCTCGAACCACAGCACGCCGCGGCTATCGAAGCTCATGCCGTCGGGGCTGGCGAACTGGTTCAGTTCGGTCAGGCCCGAGCGGTTGATGTCCGGGGCGCCGGCGGCGTTGGCGCCGAACACGAAGATGTCCCAGGTGAAGGTCTTGTGGTCGTCGCTGTCGTGCCAACGGATGATGTGGCCATGGCGGTTCGGGCCGCGCGGGTTGGCCGCGTCGACCTTGGCGGCGGTGCGCGCGCTGTTGTTGGTCAGGGTCAGGTAGACGTCGCCGTTGAGCGGGTTGACGGCGGTCCACTCCGGACGGTCCATGGGCGTGGCGCCCACGGCGTCGGCGGCGCCACGGGTGTTGAGGATGATGCCTGGCAAATCGGTGAACAGCGCGCCGAGGGTGCTGCCGCCGGTGGTCGGGGTGGCGACGTCGAGCAGCAGCCAGGCGCCGGTGCCGTTGGCGTCGAAGCGGGCCACGTAGAGCTTGCCCTTGTCCAGGTACTTGGCGCCGGTGGCCAGGCGGTCGGCCGGGTTGGCGTCAGCCGGGTCCCATAGCGCGTCGGAGACGAACTTGTACAGGTACTCGTTGTTGGAATCGTCGCCGGTGTACCAGACCAGCGGCTTGCCGGCCACCGGCAGGCCCGGGCAGCAGCCTTCGTGGCGGAAACGGCCTAGAGCGGTGCGTTTCACTGCCAGGGTGTTGCTGGTGTACGGGTCGATCTCGACGATGTAGCCGTAGGTGCTGGCTTCGTTGCGGAAGTCGTCGGTGGCGCTGGCGCCGGTGGGGGTGATGTCGAAGCGGGCGAACTCGCCGGCCACTTCGCTGGCGTCACCGGCCGCGGTTTCCCATTTGTACTGGCCGCTGCTGGTGGCGACGCCGATACGCACCTGGTTGGCCGGGCGCGTGCCCTTGTTGACGAAGATGCCGGGCCAGTTCTCTTCGCAGGTCAGGTAGGTGCCCCACGGGGTGTAGCCGTTGCCGCAGTTGTTGTTGGTGCCGCGGCACTGGGTGCCGGTGGGCGAGAACTTGGTCTTGACGTGGTCGGTGCCGCGCAGGGGGCCGGCAATGTCCATCAGCGAGACGGTGGTGAAGCGGCGGTTGAGCGGGTCGTTGTCGACCACCTGCCAGCGCCCGGCGACCTTGCTGATACGCACCACGCCCGCGCCATGGGCGTTGATCTCCTTGCGCACCTCCTCGACCGGGCGCTTGCCGGCGACGGTGGTAGGGCCGGCCGGGTGCAGGGCGGCGGTGTCGATGTACTCGAAGTTGATCGCCAGCAGGCCATCGCTGGAGCTGCCGTTGATGGGGAAGAAGTGCATGCCGTCATGGTGCATGCCCATGGCGTTGGCCTGGTCGGTGGAGGTGTTGCTGCCGTCGGCCTTCCATGGGTTGGCGGTGGCGTTCAGCGGCGTGCCCCAGGGCGCCAGCACATAGGCGCTGTAGCCGGCGGCGACCACGCAGGCATCGGTGCGCGAGCCTGGGATTGAATTGAAGCCCAGCTTGAGTTTCGGTTTCTCCGGCTGGGGCGCTGGATCGTCGTTGTCGGAACCGCCGCCGCCGTCGAAGCAACCGGTCAGGCCGGTGCCGGCGATCATGGCGATGGCGGCGCCGAGGCTGCCGCGCACCACGGCGCGACGGCTCAGGTAGGTGTCCATGACACTGGCCATCGGCAGGTTGCCGCTCAGGTTCCGGTCCAGGTTATCGCCGGTATCTCGACTCATCAGGGTGTCCTTTTTTTGGCTGAGTTGAAGGAAACCGCGACTGTAGACGGCAAGTATGTCGATTGATTGGCAGAAATGTTAAAGGGCGTTTAAAACGCGCTGCTATTACTAAAGGCCTAATCAAGTCTGTTTTGGAATTAGCAGCGGATTTCTGCCATCAAACTGTCACGCCAACGCCGCAATATCCGGAGCCCAACGTGAACAGGGATGGCGGAGTCGATGGCAAGCAGTGTGGGCAGGCGCGAGGTGATCGGGTGGATGGGCGTCGGTGCGCTGGCGCCGTTGCTCGGCGCCTGTTCCGCGCTACCGGGGCCGCGTGGCGGCAGCGACCGGGCGCTGGACCTGCTGTATGTGGCCGACACCCTCGATGCCCGCCAGCCGGGCCAGGCCGTGGTGCCGGCCACCCGCCTGGGGCCGGTGAGCCACCTGGGCCGCGCGCCGTGGATGAGTGGGCCCAATGCCAGTGCCGGGCAGCCGGAACTGGCGCCGTTGCTCGACGCCGGCCTCAGCGGGCAAGCCCGTACCGGTGGTTACGCGGTACTCGCGGCGTTGCTCGAGCAATTGCGCGTCGAAGCCGGCAGCGAGCAGTGCCTGACCCTGGAGAACGGCCAGTGCTGGAACGGCAGCGGCCTGGCCTACCTCACCCAGGGCGAGAGCGGCGTGCAGGGCAGCCAGTTGCTCGGCAGCGAGGTGCGGGTCAGCAGCGACGAGCGGGTGCTGTGGCCGCAGCGCAGCGCCGGGCTCTATCGCCAGTCTTCCTCTATTACCCTCGGCGCCGGCCTTGCCGACACCCAGGCCAAGGCGCTGGGCGTCGAAGGCGTCAAGGTGTTCCAGCGCGGCGGCGTGCGCATTGCGGTGGTGGGTGTCACCGACCCTTACGCCCAGGACCAGAAAGCCTCGCTGAAACAGTGGTACCAGTCGCTGCAACCAAGCTTCCAGCAGGCCCGGCGCGAGGCCGACCTGGTGGTGGCGCTGGCGGATGTCGGTACCGGCCCCGGACTGTGGCTGGCCGAGCGGGTGCCGGAAGTGGATGTGCTGCTGTGCGCCCGCGGCCAGGACCTGTGGCCCGCGCCGGTACTGGCGAGCCAGGCCAGTGGCCGGCGGGTGCCGGTGCTGTTCGCCGGCTGCCGGGCCAGCGGCGCGTTTCGCCTGCGGTGCCGCCAGGCCGGTGGCCAGTGGCAGTTCGAGGCGCGGTTCTTCCCGGCCTTCGAGCACAGCCTCGGGCCGCAAGCCCAGGCCCGCGCCAGCCAGCTGCGCGGCGAGCTGCAACGCCAGCGCAGCGGCCATGCCGCCTGGCTCGACCAGCCCCTGGTCCGTGCCCCCGAGGCGCTGTGGCGCCGCGATACCCGTGGCGGCAGCTGGGACCGCTTGCTGCACCAGGCCCTGGCCGACGATTCGAGCATGCCGGTGCTGCTGCCCGGCCTGCGTTACGACTACCCGCTGCAAGCGGGCGAGCCGATTACCCGCGAACACCTGATCAGCCTCACCGGCGGCTACCCCGCGCCGGTGGTCGAAGCCCCGGCGCGTCAGGTCGAACAGGTGCTGGAGAACGCCGCCGAGCAACTGTTCGGCGACCCGCTGCTGCTGGACAACAGCCAGGACCTGCCGCGTTGGCAAAGCCAGAACTGGCAGGTGAGCTACAGCCCTAACGGCAAGCGCATCATCGGCCTGCAACCGGTCGAAGGCCTGTGCCGCACCTTCGGCCTGCACTTCGACGCCCAGGCCGGTGTACCGCTGTGGCAGACCCTGGAAGCCTGGCTGACCCGGCAGACGCCGGGCTGGGCGCTGGCAACACTGCAATTGCCGGCGGTGCGCTACGTCCAGGGCCATCCGGGCTGGCACCCGCACCAGGTGGCGGCGTGACTTCGCGCCTGGCCACCTTCGCCTTGCTGAGCCTGGCCGGCTGGCTGGCGGCGCAATGCGTGCTGCTGCTCAGCCGCCAGCCGCTGCCGGCCAGCGCACCGGTTCAGGCGGATGTCGCGCTGCCGGGCCTGCTGGTGGAGCACTGGCAAGCCCCCGTCGATGACGGAAGTATTCCCATCACCCGCCTGCCCCTGGCCTACCTGGGCGGGCTCAAGGCCCAGCCGCTGTCGGCCAGCGTGGTGGTGCTGCGCCACGGCCAGCAGGTGCGCACCCTCGGCCGCGGCCAGCGCCTGGCGCCGGGCATCGTGCTGCAGGACATCGACGTCGATGGCCTGATCTTCGACAACAACGGCCGGCGCGAGCGCCTGCCCTGGCCGCCACGCCCCGCCGTGACCGGCTTCAAGCGCCAAGGATGAATGATGATTGCAAGGTACTGTCTGGCCGGGCTGCTGATGCTCGGTATGTCCCTGGCCCGGGCCGAAGAGCCGGAGGTGTTCGCCGACGACGGCACGCCGCTGTACGAGGTCAATTTCGTCGACACCGAACTGGGTGAGTTCATCAACAGCGTGTCACGCATCACCGGCACCACCTTCATCGTCGACCCGCGGGTGCAGGGCAAGGTCACCGTGCGCACGGTCGATCGGCATGACGCCGACGCCATCTACGATATCTTCCTGGCCCAGCTGCGGGCCCAGGGCTTCGCCGCCGTGGACCTGCCCAATGGCAGCGTGAAAATCGTCCCCGACCAGGCCGCGCGCCTGGAGCCGGTGCCGGTGGAGAGCGCCGGCAAGAAGTCCGAGGGCAGCGATGGCGTGGCCACCCGCGTGTTCAACGTACGCAACGCCGCCAGTGAGCAGATGCTCGGCATCCTCAAGCCGCTGATCGACCCACGGGTCGGCGTGATCACCCCGTACCCGGCCGCCAACCTGCTGGTGGTCACCGACTGGCGCAGCAACCTGGAGCGCATCGACAGCCTGCTGCGCCAGCTCGACCAGGTCAGCGACGAGCCGTTGCAGGTCATCCCGCTCAAGCACGCCAGCGCCGCCGACACCGCGGGCCTGGTGACCCGCCTGCTGGCCCGCGAGCAGGGCGGCGATGCCGCCCAGGTGGTCGCCGATCCGCGCAGCAACGCCTTGCTGGTACGCGGCAGCGCCGACAGCCGCGAGCGGGTGCGGGCCTTGCTGGCCCAGCTCGACCGGCCCGGCGACAACCTGCGCAGCAGCAATACCCAGGTCATGTACCTGCGCCATGCCAACGCCGCCGAGGTGGTCAAGGTGTTGCGCGGCCTGAGCCAGGCCGGCGCGGTACCGGCCGCCGAAGGCGAGGGCAAGGACGCGGCGCCGGTGCCGGCGGCCAGCGATTCGGGGATCCGCCTGGAATACGAGGAGGGCACCAACGCCGTGGTCATGGTCGGCCCGGACAGCGAGCTGGCCGCCTTCCGCAGCATCGTCGAGCAGCTGGACATCCGCCGGGCGCAGGTGGTGGTCGAGGCGATCATCGCCGAGGTGTCCGACAGCAGCGCCCAGGAGCTGGGCGTGCAGTGGTTGTTCGCCGACGAGAAGTTCGGCGCCGGCATCGTCAACTTCGGCGGCAACGGGGTGAACATCGCCAGCATCGCCGGGGCTGCCAGCAGCGGCGACAACGAAAAACTCGGCAAGCTGCTGTCGGCCACCACCGGCGCCACCGCCGGCATCGGCCATATCGGCGGCGGCTTCAACTTCGCCATGCTGGTCAACGCGCTCAAGGGCAAGAGCGGCTTCAACCTGCTGTCCACGCCGACCCTACTGACCCTGGACAACGCCGAGGCGTCGATCCTGGTCGGCCAGGAAGTACCGTTCGTCACCGGTTCCGTCACCCAGAACAACGCCAACCCCTACCAGACCATCGAGCGCAAGGAGGTGGGGGTGAAGCTGCGCATCAAGCCGCAAGTCAACGTCGACAACAGCGTGCGCCTGGACATCGTCCAGGAAGTGTCGTCGATCGCCGATTCCAGCGCCGCCAGCGACGTGATCACTAACAAGCGCGAGATCAAGACCAAGGTGATGGTCGAGGACAACGGCCTGGTGATCCTCGGCGGGCTGATCAGCGACGAGCTCTCCACCAGCAACCAGCGCGTGCCGCTGCTCGGCGACATTCCCTACCTGGGCCGGCTGTTCCGCTCCGACGCCAGCAAGAACACCAAGCAGAACCTGATGGTGTTCATCCGTCCGCGCATCCTGCGCGACGGCGAGAGCCTGGCCGGATTGAGCCAGCAGAAGTACCAGAGCCTTCAGCAGAACACCCCGCTCAAGCTGCCGGCTCTGGCCGAAGGCCTGCCGCTGCTGCAGGTGTTTCCCTCCAGCCGGGCACGCCTCGAAGGCGGTGACTGGTGATGCTGCCCTATCGCCTGGCGCGCCAGAGCGGCGTGGCCATGGCGCCGACCGAAGGCGGCTGGCAGCTGTGGCTGCGCAGCGACGCCGACAGCGACCAGTTGCAGGAACTGCTGCGCGTGCATGGCCAGCCGGTGGGCGTCGAGCACCTCGACAGCGCGAACTTCGACGAGCGGCTCGGCCAGCTCTACCAGGCCGGCGAGGCGGCGAACGAGGCCTTGATCGAAGGCATCGGCGAGCAGGTCGACCTGGACAGCCTGATGAGCGAGATGCCGCGCATCGAGGACCTGCTGGAAAGCGATGACGAAGCCCCGGTGATCCGCCTGATCAACGGCCTGTTCGGCCAGGCCCTGCGCCTGCGCGCCTCGGACATCCATATCGAGACCTTCGAGCAGAGCCTGGTGGTGCGCCTGCGCGTCGACGGCCACCTGCGCGAAGTGCTGCGCCCGCCCCGGGCGCTGTCGGCGATGCTGGTGTCGCGGATCAAGGTCATGGCCCGGCTGGACATCGCCGAGAAGCGCCAGCCCCAGGACGGCCGCATCACCCTGCGCGCGGCCGGGCGCGAGGTGGATGTGCGGGTCTCGACCCTGCCCGGGATCCATGGCGAGCGGGTGGTGATGCGCGTGCTCGACAAGCAGGCCAGCCTGCTGGCGCTGGACAACCTGGGCATGCCCGCCGCCGTGCTGCGCGGCTTGCGCTCATGCCTGGCGCGGCCCAACGGCATCGTGCTGTCCACCGGCCCGACCGGCTCGGGCAAGACCACCACGCTATACGCCAGCCTCAACAGTCTGAACGACGGCAGCCGCAACATCCTCACCGTCGAGGATCCGGTCGAGTACGCCATCGCCGGCATCGGCCAGACCGCCATCAACCCCCGCGCCGGGCTGACCTTCGCCAGCGGCCTGCGCGCGATCCTGCGCCAGGACCCGGACGTGATCATGCTCGGCGAAATCCGCGACCAGGAAACCGCGCAGATCGCCGTGCAGGCCAGCCTCACCGGTCACCTGGTGCTGTCCACCCTGCACACCAACAGCGCCGTGGGCGCGGTGACCCGCCTGCGCGACATGGGCATCGAACCCTTCCTGATCGCCTCGTGCCTGCGCGGCGTGCTGGCCCAGCGCCTGGTGCGGCGGCTGTGTGCCTGCGCGGTGGCCCAGCCGCTGCAAGGCGCCGAGCGCGAACTGTGGCCGGAGCTGGGCAGCCTGCGCGAGAGCTATCACCCGGTCGGCTGCGAGCACTGCCAGGGCAGTGGCTATGTCGGCCGGCTGGGGCTGTACGAGTTCATCGAACTGGATGCCGGGCTGGTCGCCTTGCTCTATGACGGCGAGAGTGAACTGGCCATGCAGGCCTACCTGGATGGCCGCCGGCAGAGCCTGGTGGCTGAGGCCCGCGACTGCCTGGCCCGTGGCGAGACCAGCTTGGCCGAAGTGCTGCGCGTGGTGCAGGGCTGAGCATGCCGACCTATCGCTACCAGGCCGTGGATCTTGCCGGCAAGGCGCACAAGGCCAGCGTGCAGGCCGATAGCGAGCGGCATGCGCGCCAGTTGCTGCGTGAGCAGGGCCTGTTCGCCCGGCAGTTGCAGCGCCACGACAGCGCACAGCCCCGCCGCCAGCGCCTGACCCGCGCCCAGCTGTGCGAGCTGACCCGGCAACTGGCGACCCTGGTCGGTGCCGGCATTCCACTGGTCGATGCCCTCGCGACGCTGGAGCGGCAACTGCGCCAGCCGGCCCTGCATGCGGTGCTGGTGACCCTGCGTGGTTCCCTCGCCGAAGGCCTTGGACTGGCCCGTAGTCTGGCTCGCCAGGGCGCGCCGTTCACCGGGCTGTACTGCGCGTTGGTCGAGGCCGGCGAACGCTCCGGGCGCCTGGGCCAGGTGCTGGCGCGCCTGGCCGATCACCTGGAGCAGGTGCAGCGCCAGCGTCACAAGGCCCGCACTGCGCTGATCTACCCGGCGGTGCTGATGGGCGTGTCGCTGGCGGTGGTGGTCGGTCTGATGACCTTCGTGGTGCCCAAGCTCACCGAGCAGTTCGCCCATTCCGGGCAGAGCCTGCCGTTGATTACCTCGCTGCTGATCGGCATCAGCCAGGGGCTGGTCCATGCCGGGCCGTACCTGCTGGCGCTGGCGATCGGCCTGACCGTGGCTGGCGGCTGGCTGCTGCGCAAGCCGCACTGGCGCCTGCGTCGCGACGACCTGCTGCTGCGCCTGCCGCGTGTCGGCGCGCTGCTGCAGGTGCTGGAAAGCGCGCGCCTGGCGCGCAGCCTGGCGATTCTCTCCGGCAGTGGCGTGGCCCTGCTCGAAGCCCTGCAGGTGGCCACCGAGACGGTCGGCAACCTGCGTATTCGTGCCGCCATGGAGCAGGTCCGCCAGCAGGTGCAGGGTGGTACCAGCCTGCACCGCGCGCTGGACGGCGCCGGCCAGTTTCCGCCGCTGCTGGTGAACATGGTTGGCAGCGGCGAGGCCAGCGGCACCCTGGCCGACATGCTCGAGCGGGTGGCCGATGACCAGGAACGTGGCTTCGCCCGCCAGGTGGACACCGCCATGGCGCTGTTCGAACCGCTGATGATCCTGGTGATGGGCGCGGTGGTGCTGTTCATCGTGCTGGCGGTGCTGCTGCCGATCATGCAGCTCAACCAGGGATTGCAACTGTGACAAGGAGACCTTTCATGCAACAACGACGCAACCGCCAAGGTGGCTTCACGCTGATGGAAATCATGGTGGTGATCTTCATCATCGGCCTGCTGATCGCCGTGGTCGCGCCCAGCGTGCTGGGCAACCAGGACAAGGCTATGAAGCAGAAGGTCATGGCCGACCTTGCGACCCTGGAGCAGGCGCTGGACATGTACCGCCTGGACAACCTGCGTTTCCCCAGCAACGAGCAGGGCCTGGCGGCGCTGGCGAAGAAACCGACCCAGGAACCGCTGCCGCGCAGCTGGCGTAGCGACGGCTATATCCGTCGCCTGCCGGAGGATCCGTGGGGCACGCCGTACCAGTACCGCATGCCCGGTGAGCATGGCCGGGTCGATGTCTATTCGCTGGGGGCCGACGGCGTGCCGGGCGGCGAAGGGCTCGATGCCGACCTGGGCAATTGGGCGCTCTGAAATGCCTGCCCGAAATGAGCGCAACTGCGTGGGAGCGGGCTTGCCCCGCGATGGCAATGTTGGCCATGCCACCGCCATCGCGGGGCAAGCCCGCTCCCACGCTGTCGCGATCCAACAGCGCGGCTTCAGCCTGCTCGAACTGCTGGTGGTGCTGGCCATCGCCGCGCTGATGACCAGCCTTGCGGTGGCCTGGCTCGACAGCGGAAGGAGCAGCGTCGACCAGACCCTCGACCGCCTGGCCGCCGCCACCGTGGCCCAGGCCGACCTGGCACGTCATGCCGGGCAACTGCGGGGGATTCGCTGGAACGGCCAGCGACCTGAGTTCGTGCGCCGCCAAGGTGATCAATGGCAGGTGGAAACCGTGGCCTTGGGCGATTGGCCCAAGGGCCTGCGCCCGGACTGGCCGGCCAGCCAGACGCCCGCGCTGCTGTTCACCCCCGATGGCTGGGCTCGCCCGGGCACCGTGCGCTGGCGCTGGGCCGAGGGCGGCCGGCGCTGGGACTGGGACCGCAGTGGCCAGTTGCGCGTGAGCGTGATGCCATGAAACGCGGGCAACGGGGGTTCACCTTGCTCGAAGTGAGCGTGGCCCTGGGCATCGCCGCGGTCCTGGCGGTGATCACCAGTCAGGTCCTGCGCCAGCGCCTGGCTGTGCAGGACACCGTGCAGCAGCATCGCCTGGGCCTGCTGTGCGCCCGCGAGCTGCAGGCACGTTTCGCGGTCGAGCAGTACTGGCCGGTGGCCAACCAGGACAGCGGCGTGCTGGTCGAGGGCGGGCAGGCCTGCCATTGGCAGCTGCAGCTGCGCCGTACCGGCGTGCGCGACCTGCGCCGTGGTGAGTTGCTGCTGCATGCCGACCGCGACCAGCGCCTGCCGCTTGGGCAGTACACCGTGTTCCTGGAGCGACCATGAAGCGGCGCCAGGCGGGCATGACCCTGATCGAGCTGCTGGTGGCCCTGGCTCTCACCGCCTTGCTCGGGGTGATGCTGTCGGCGCTGGTCAACGGTTGGCTGAAGGTGCGCGAGCGGCTCGACGAACAGGTACGCGAAACCGGCGTGCTGGATTTCTGCCTGGCCCTGGAGCGGCGCTTCGACAGCCCGGTGTTGCGCCGTGTGTATGAACAGCGCCTGCCGCTGGCGCTGCGCTGGCTCGACTGGCAACCCGACCGCCGTCAACTGCTGTGGGTGGCCGCCGCGGCTTGGCCCCAGGCCGAGGGCGGCTCGCGTCTGCAACGCCAGCGTCTGCATTTCGAGCCCCGCGAACAACGCCTGCTGCTGGAAACCTCGGCCGACCTCTACGCCGCCGCAGCCCCGCAATGGGTGATGCGCGAGCGGCTGGAGCGGGTCAGCGCGATGAACATCCTCTACCACCAGTCCGGCCGCTGGCTGGCCTGGCCTTCCGAACAACCGGCGCACCCCGGGCGGGGTGTGCGCGTGGAGCTAGTGCGTGATGGAGCACCGTTTACCTGCACCTTCGTTCTGCCCTGGGGGCGCTCATGAAGCTTGAATGGCGCCGCCGGGCGCCGGCACAACCCTGGCTGCTGCTGCGCCCAGGCGAGGTCTGGGAGTGGCTGCTGGTAATCCAGGGACGCCCCGTGCGCGAGGGTCTGGGGGAACCACCGCCAGGGCTCGAGGCGCGCATCGCCCTGATCGTCCCCGGCGAGCATTGCAGCCACTTCCAGCTGGCCGCGCCACCCGGGCTCAAGCGCGAAGAGTGGCCGTTGCTGGTCGAGGACCGCTTGCTGCAAGGCGTCGATGAGGTGCTGTGTGCCTGTATCGGGCGTCACGCGGGGCAGGTGCAATTGCTGGTGGTGGCGCGGGCGAGGCTGGACGAATGGCGTGCGCAGTGCGCCGCCTGGGCGCTGCCGCTGGAGCGTTGCTGGGCTGAGTTCCAGCTGCTGCCCGACAGCGTGGGCGCGGCGGGTTGGCATTGGCGGCGAGGGACGATGAGCCTGTACAAAAGCCAGGCACATTGGTTGGCCTGGCCACAGGCGCTCGGCCTGCCGCCGGCGTTGGACGGGCTGGCCGATGACGCCGAATGCATCGAGGGCCCATGGCCAGAGGTGCTGGCGCCGCTCGATGGCCTGCCGGGAGTGTTCGAGGCGCGACGCGCGCGTTCACGTCCGCGCTTGCAAGTCGGGCAGTCGCGCCTGGCCGTCGCCTGCCTGGCGCTAGCCCTGGCCTGGGGCGGACTCTGGTGTGCGCAACAGTTGCGACAGGCTCAGGTGTATCGCGCCCAGGTGCTGGCGGTGACCGGTCCCCAGGCGACACCACGCCAGGCGGCGCTGGCGCTCAAGCGTCTGCGGGACGATGCCGGCGAAAGCCAGGTGCGCCTGCGTCTGCTCGACGCGGTGCAGGCGCAGGTCCATGCCTGGTTGAGCGATCACCCTGGCTGGCAGGTGCGGGCGGTGCGCTTCGACGGCCAGCGCTGGCACCTGGAGCTGGAAGGCGAGGGCGACGTCGCGCCCTGGCACGACATGGCCACGGCGATCGGTGTGCAGGTACAGGTGGAAGACGAGGCGCGCCGTGTGGTGTTCGACCTGGGGAGCGCAGCATGAACCGCGAATGGTTGCAGCAGCATCGGTTATCGCTGGCCTGGGGCGCCGTCGCGCTGTTGGTTGTGCTGCTGGCGCTGCGCGAGGGTAACGCCTACTGGCGCGAACAGGCGCAGTGGCGGGCGCTGGCCGAATCGCTGACGGCGCCAGCACAGCAACCCGCATTGACCCTGGAAGAGTTGCACCAGTCGGCACAGGCGCGACGCATCGAGCTGGCCGAGGTGCAGCCCGAGGACGAAGGTTGGCTGGCGCGTGGCAAGGTGGCCGATGCCCAGGCGCTGCAAGGCTGGTTGCAGGCCCTGCGCGATGATGGTGCGCAGCCTTTGCAGTGGGGGCTGGAGCGAGACACCGAGGGGCTGCGCTTTACCGTGCGGCTGCGGCCATGAACCGGCGGGCTGGGCTGTGGGTGGCCCTGGTGTTCTGCCTGACACTGTTGACCGAGCTGCCGGCACGCTGGCTGGTCGCGGGGGTTGGGCTACCGGCCGAGGGCGTGAGCGGCAGCCTGTGGCAAGGGCAGGCCGTTCGGCTGGGTGCGGCAGGCCCGGTGCAATGGACGTGGCGACCGTGGCAGCGCGACCTGCAGGTGCGGTTGGGTTTTCAAGGCCAGGGTTGGCAAGGGCGCCTGAGCGGCTGGCCGTGGCGTTGGCAGGCCGGGCTGCAGGCAGTGGGCTCGCAGCCCAGCGCTGCCCTGGGATACCGCCTGACTGGGCAGTGGCAAGGGGGCATCAGCCTGCAAGGCTCGGGGCAGCGTTGCCTGGCCGCTGAAGGGCGGATCACGGTGGCCGATCTGGCCTTGAGCGCCCCGTGGTCCCTGGGATTGGGGCAGGGGACGCTGGAAATGGACTGCCGCCAGGGCTGGCGGCTGGCTGCGGGGCTGGTTCGCCAAGGTCAGCACCAGCTTGGCCTGGAGGCCGACCTGGTGGCACGGCGGGCGCAGCTCGACTTCGCAATGTCGGCTGACGCCGGCCTGACACCGGTGCTGCGCGGCCTGCAATGGTTGGGGCCGCAAGACCGCGTCGGGCAGCGCCGGCTGAGCTGGTAGCTCAGAGGTTCAGGGACCACTGCGCGACCCAGAAGCCTTGCTCCAGCGCCTTGCGTGGTCGATCGCTGGCATACAGCCCGCGCTGGTAGTCCAGGCGCAGCTGGCTGTGCGGCAGGCTCAGTTCGACGCCTGCCGAGGCACCGACCAGGCGCTGCGACGGGCTGGTGCGTGCGTAGCGGGCCCAGCCCAGGTCCAGGCCTGCGGTGGGGCGCACCTGTACCGGCAGCGGCAGTGGCTGGCTGAAGGTATTGCGCCAGGCGCCGGCACTGGCGCCGGAGACGTTGTGCTGGCGGA
The DNA here is from genome assembly GCF_024259445.1 of Pseudomonas sp. DVZ6. NCBI lineage: Bacteria > Pseudomonadati > Pseudomonadota > Gammaproteobacteria > Pseudomonadales > Pseudomonadaceae > Pseudomonas > Pseudomonas sp. DVZ6. The sequence continues at coordinate 30,975 of NZ_JANCLM010000048.1, read as the reverse complement.
AACCACGCACGGCCGAATGGTCGCTGAGTGACATCTGTTCGACGGCAGGCAGCACATGGGTGCTGTATTGCAGCGCCAGTTCGCTCTGCCAGCGCCACGGCCATTGGGCGGGGCCCTGGCGCAGGTGCAGCAGGTTGGCGCGGTACTTGGTGAAATCCGGTCGTGGCGCCTGCTTGTGGGCGAATGGGCGGTCGGCGCCGAGCCAGTGCATGCCCTGGCTCAGCCCCAGGTAGGCGTTCCACAGCCCGCCTTCGAGCCACAGCAGGTTGAGCCCGGCCTCGACGGTGGCCAGGGTCGGGCTCTGCAGGGCCAGCACGGCGGGGCCGAAACGGTTGACCAGTTGCTTGCGGTCGAGCCGGGCGCTGGCGCTGAGCATGCCCTGGTGATTGCGCCACAGCACGCGCTCGGCGCCGAGGCCGAAGAACTCGCTGCGGCCGTTGCTGGCATAACGGGTGTTCGGGATCGGCGCGCGGTAGCGCATGCGGCTGACGTTGAGGGTGAAGGTCCAGCGGCCATGGGGCAGGCTGTAGTACAGGCTGGTCCCTTTGCTTTGCCCGGGCGCGCCGAACACCACCGAGCTAAGCGACAGGCGCAGGTCGTCGTTCAGCCCCAGCGGGCTGTCCAGGCCAAGGCCCAGGTTGAGGCGGTGGCGGCCGGTGAGCTCACCGCCGCGGTTGTCGAGGAGGGCATCCAGATGCACGGGCGAGGCGGCCCGTCGTGGTTCGATCATGACACGGGTGCCACCGCGCAACTCACCTGGCAGCAGGGCCATCTCCAGGTCATAGGCGCGCAGCCGGTTGAGCTGGTCCAGACCCTGTTCGAGGTCCGGCAGATACAGCGGCTGGCCAAGCTGGCCGGGGAACGCGCCGTGCAGCGAGAGTGGCAGGTCGGCGCCAGCGAGCTCGATCGACTCGATGAAGCCTTCGACAATGACGATGTCCAGCGGCGCGCCGTGCTCGGGCGGGCTGGCCACATAGGGGCGGCTGGTGGGGTAGCCGGCCTCGACGTAGTGCTGGGTCAGGTGCTTGAGCAATCGGTCGATATCGGCGACGCCCATGCATGAGGAAGACACTGCGCGCACGCTCGATTCCAGCTGCCGCGTATCGAGTGTGCGGTTTCCAGCCAGGCGCACGCCGCTGATTGCCCAGCAGTGCTGATCGGGCGCAGTGAAGGTTGAGTCGGTGGCCTCCAGGGCGGTGGAGGGCTGGGGACGTTGCCAGCGATCGAAGCGCTGTTGCTGTTCCAACTGCCGCAGCTTCTGCTGCTCGTTGCGCAGTTGCTGACTGGCCGGATCGGCCTGGGCCAGGGGCATTGCCAGTGCGAGGCAGGCGAGCAGCAGGTGAATGATGTGTCGTGTTTCGACGGTTGAGTGGAGTCTTTGTCTGGTCATTGGCATCTGGTCTGGTCACGGAGCCGTTGTGCAGGAATCGGAGTTCGCAGGTAGTCCGCGTGCCCTGTGGGAGATCGCCCAGCCCTTGGGATACGCTGTCGCGCAAGGAACTGTTATCTCTGTGGGAGCGGGTTTACCCGCGAACACCGGCGGAGCCGGTGCCAGGCACCGCGTTGGATTCTTCGCGGGTAAACCCGCTCCCACAGGATCAAGCTAAATCAATGGGTTATGCGTTTTTCCATAGGGGCTGGCTCAGTGCCTGCGACCCTCCTCGATCTTCGAGACGTACTCGACGCTGCGGTCATGCCCGCTGGTGCGGACCAGACCGAGATCGAGTGGCTTGTCACCGTTGTCGGCACCGTCATTGCCCGTGACCTTGTCCTTGATGAACGAGAACAGGGTGCCTGCCAGGTCGACCGGCGAGAACGAGGCATCGACCTTCACCTTTCGCTCATGGTCACGACCGTTCAAGGTCTTGCGCGAAACGCTACTTTCGCCAAGCTCGACCTGGCCTTCGCTGGCGCGCAGCGTGGCGCCGACCAGGCGGGTTTCGCCGCCGACTTCCAGGTCGATGCCGTGCGTTGCGGACAGCGTGGTCTGCTGGTTGACGGTGTCGTTCTTGCGCTGGGCGTACTCGGCCTTGAGGGACGGTGTGAACTTCGCGGTGATCTTGCTCCAGAGCGCACCAGCAATTTCCCCGAGGTTGCCGCTTGCGAGCGTCTCCAATGGGCTGCTCGACTCGTCAGTGCCTTGCGTGGATGCCTTCTGGGTCAGGCTGGCGTCGATGTCGAGGACCAGGCTGTCGACCTGATCCTGGCGGCTGGCGACCAGCAGGTCACCGCCGACCTTGCCTTCGATCCGCTTGGCCTGCACCTGAGCACCTTCGACGCGGGTATCGCCCTGGCTGCGCAGGTCTACCAGGTCGGCGCGCAGGTTGCTGTCGTGCCAGGTGGTGTTGTTGCGCTTGTCCAGCTTCAGGTCGACCTGGCCGTTGATGCCGCCCAGATCCAGGGCCGCCAATTTGAGGCCGCCGCCGACTGTGACGGCGAGATTGTCGTGATGCTCGGTGTTCCTGGCCGCCTCGATCAGCAGGCCACCATTCTGGGCATCCAGGCCAATCCGCTCGGCACTGGCCTGCAGCCCTTGCACCTGCAAGGCGACATCTTCGCGGGCAAGGCTGGTGAGCTGCACCGCGCCCTTGCCGGTGAACTGCGCGCCAACAGCCATGCTGGCCTGTTCGTTGACCCAGCCAAAGGTGCCGTGGCCACCCAGGGCACCACCGGTGGCGCTACCTGTGACATCCAGGCCGCCACCCCAGGTCTTGCCCTCGCTTTTGCGGGTGTCGTGGGCAGCGGTCACTTTCAGCACGCCGTCGCTGTGCAAGCGGATATCGCCTTCACGGCTGTCGATACGGGTGCCTTGCAGGTGCATGTCGCCTGTGCTGGACAGCTCGATCGTGCCCTTGCCGTCGATCTGCGCCACCCTTGCCTTTTCGGTGTGTTGCGTGAGTGTGCTGTGCTTGAGGTTGCCGTCCAGCCCGCCGTTGGGGCCGAGCAGACCGGTACCACCTTTGGCTGCCAGACCGGCCTCGAATTTGGTGCTGCTGCTGGAGGTGTGATCCTGGGCTGCGGCAAGGGTCAGGTCGCCGCTGCTTTCCAGGCTGACCGCACCCTCTTCACTGGCGATGTAGGTGCCTTGGTAGTGGCCTGCGCGTTCAAGCTGCACCTCGATGCCGCTCTTGCCACGCAGGCTGCCGACACGGGCGACCGATGCTTCCTCTTTTTGTGTCAGGTTGGAGCCTTTGCCTTCGAGCCTGGCGTTGATGTCCGTGGCCAGGGTGGTGTCCACCTGCAGGCTGCCGCCCCCGGTGATGTACTTGACCTCACGGGTCTTGCGGTCGTTGGCGGCCAGTGCCTGGTGCTCTCCGGCCTCGATTCGCAGGCTGCCGGTCCTGGCGTTGTAGTCGGTGCCCTCGTCCTTGATGTGGTCGGCCTTGACCCGGACATCGGCGCCGTTGAAGGTGCTGACCTGCGCGGTACTGTCGATGTCTTTCTGCAGGCGGGTCTGGTGCCCGATGGCCAGTTCGGCGCCGGTCTTGGGCAGGGCCAGTTTGTCGATCACCGTAGAGGGACGTGCACTTTCGGCTTGCTTGCCGGTGAACAGCCGTTCGATAGGGCGGGTGATGCGCTGGTAGTCGGTGCTGATGCCGAGGCTACCGTCCCATTGGTTCAGGCTGGTTTCGGTTTCCCGGATATTGGCGACCGCGCGGTTGTCGATACGCTCGGCGTTTACGTGCAACGTACGGCTCGCTTGCACATTCGCCGCCTCGGTGGTCAGTTGCCGGGTATCAAGTCGCAAGTCGCCGCTGGCCTGCAGGGTGCTGCGGCGCACGTTGTTTTCACGTTCGATCAGGCCGGCTGGGCCACGATAGGCATCGATGCCCAGGCCCAGGCGGTCCATGCCGCCGGTGACGGCCAGCGCGGCGCCGGTACGGGTGTCGATGGTTTGTCGGGCCACGCTGTCGTGGGCGGCGGCGAGTTCGATTTCGCTGGCCGAAACCTCAAGGCTCCCGGCGTTCGCCTTTATCTCGGAGCCACTCACCGTCAGTTTCTGCCCTGTGCGCACGGTTACGGCGGCGCCACTGATGTTGCTGGCGACCTGGCGTGTGGCCGAGGTCTGCTCGTCGCTGTGCAGGGCTTCGTAGCCCACGCTCGCCGTGTACTGGCCCGAGCTTGGCTGGCCATCCTGCCCGGGCTGGGTCCGCCCGGCGCTGGCGGTGAAATGGCGCTTGCCAGTGGACCGCTCGGTACGGGCGTTTTCCTCGGCGCTTTCGATGGTCAAGTCACCGTTGGCGTCGAGCGCGATTGTCTTCTCGGCCTCGAGCCTGGCTGCGCGCAGTTGCAGGTCGCCGCCGGCACTGGCAACCAGGGTGTCGGCCTTGAGCGTGCTGGATTTTACTTTCTCGGAGTAGGACTTGCTGTCGATGCCCGTATTGTTCAGGTAGACGCGATGGTTGAGCCGCTCATCGACCTGCTCGCTGTCCACGCCGGCATCAATGGTCATCGTGCCGCCACTGCGCAGCTTTAGCCCGTTATCTGCATTCAACTGCACGGCGGTCAGGTGCAGGTCGCTGCCAGCTTGCAGGTTGATGCTGTCTTCGGCGCGCAGCCGACTGCCCAGTTGCTCGCGGCGGGTCGTTTTGGTATTGCCGTCGAACGCTTCGGTAGTGATGAACGCCCACTCTTTCTTCCAGCTGGTAGGATCGTCCAGCACCTTCTCCCGGGTGACGGTGTCCAGGGTCAGTTTCTTGCCGGCATTGACCTCGATCTGCCTGGCCTTGCCCTGGGTGGCGGTGAGCCGCAGGTCGCCGGCGGCGTTCAGGTCGAGCTTGCCGGTATTGCTGGTGAGGCTGGCCTGGCGCCTGTCGCTGCCCTGCACATGCAGGTCTCCGGCGGAGTGGATGATCAGGTCACGGTCCGCCAGCAGGCTGGCGTCACCGACCTGCACACCGGCGCCTTCGGCAGTGCTGACGATACGGATGCGACCGCCTTGCATGGCGCCGAGTAGCTTGGCATCGATGGAGGCACTGGCGGCGGGCAGGTGCTCGAGCACTTCGCGGTTGCCGGCATCGATCCGGTTACGACCAACGGTCAGGTTCAACTGGCCCTGGGCCAGGAGTGGCCCCTTGCTGTCAATGCGTGGGGCGATCAGGTCGAGGGCGCCCCTGGCGTTGCTCTGGCCGCCTCCCAGTACCTGCAGGGTGGCGCTGGCTTCGCGGCTGTCGAGGTGCTTGAGCTGGCCGTCCTGGATGTCGACATTGCCGACCAGGAAGCCGGCGCGGGTGGTGTTGATGAAGCTGCCACCGTTAAGCGTGATGCCATTGGGGTTGGCGAGCAGGTAGTCGGCCTTCTGGCCGAAGATTTCCTGCGCGCCTTCGATCCGCGAGGCGTTCTGGCTGACCACCTCGTTGAGGATGGTCGAGGCGGCCTGGCCCTGGAACTGCGGGTTGGCGCCCAATTGACCGGCCAGTTGCGATTGCCCGGCCTGCAGGGCGTTGTTCAGTACCAGCCCTTGCTTGCCAACGTTGTAGTCGAGGAACTGGTTGTGCGACAGGCCGCCGGCATTGGGCGCGACGATGTCGATCACCGGCACGCCGTGGCCATTGTCGATGATCGGCGTGCCACCCGGGCCGGGCGTCGGCGTCAGGGCGCCCTGCGCCTCGACCTGGGTGCTGCCCAGCAGGGCGAGAAAGACGGCCCAGCGTAGGGTGTCAGGCCTGGTCTTGGGTGTAGGGATTTGCATGGGAACCTCGCAAGTGATGTATGAAACAGAGAAATCATTTGCGGGAATTTTAAGAATGCCGGTGATGGCATTTGTATGGCTCAAAGCCATCGCCTTGTGGGAAGGAAGGCTATTGTGTGCGTAGGAAAAGTGAGCGGTTATGCGTCGAAAGGGAATATCGGCGGTGAAAGACAAAGGCCTGCCCCGCGAGAGCGGGGCAGGCCTTTGTTGTAATCGAAAGCTGTCGAGGGTGGTTCAGGGCCGGATTTCAATCAGCGTGCCGTCCTTGACCATGCTCCATACCTCACGCATGTCGTCGTTGCGCATGGCGATGCAGCCCTCGGTCCAGTCGAGGGTGTGGAAGTACCACTCTGGGTACTCCTCGTTGATCGGCGTGCCGTGGATCATGATCATGCTGCCGGCGGCCACGCCTTCGTTGCGGGCCTTGGCGGCATCGGTGATGTTCGGGTAGGAGATGTGCATGGCCAGGTTGTAGCGGTCGCTGACCTTGCGCCAGTCCAGCCAGTACAGGCCTTCAGGAGTCTTCTTGTCGCCCTCGCGCTCTTTGGCACCCTTGGGCTGCTTGCCCAGGGAGATGCGGTAGGTCTTGAGCGGCTCGCCACGGCTGATCAATTGCAGGCGGCGTTCGGACTTGATCACCAGCACCTTGTCGATCAGTCGCTCCTGCTGGGCGCTGCCAGCAGCGGGCTGGACCGGCGACGGCACGGCCGACGGCGTCTTGCGGATGATGGTCTCGGTGAAGGCGGCTTGCGACACCGAGGCGACACTGAGGCAGAAGAGGGCAAGCAGCCAGCGCATGAAACCGTATCCCTGAAGACTTAAGTGGTGGACGACGAAACGTTCATCGGCGGCAGGTATTCATGGCCTATCGGGTAGTGCTGCCTGATGCGGTCGCGATAATAGCATTCTAGTGTGCGTGTGACGGTGCGGAAAGCCAGCTCGCCCCAGGGGATCTCGTGCTCCTCGAACAGGCGCACCTCCAGGCTCTCGACCCCCACGGCAAAGTCCAGGTCGGCCAGTTCGGCGCGGAAGAACACGTGCACCTGATTGATGTGCGGCAGGTCGAACAGCTGGTACAGGCTCATCTCGGCGACCCGGGCGCAGGCTTCCTCGACGGTTTCGCGACGGGCGGCGGCATCCAGGGTCTCGCCGTTCTCCATGAACCCGGCGGGCAGGGTCCAGAAGCCCCGGCGCGGCTCGATGGCGCGGCGGCACAGCAGCACCTGGGAGCCCCAGGTGGGCAACACCCCGGCGACGATGTTGGGGTTCTGGTAGTGGATGGTCTGGCAATGGTCGCAGACATACCGCAGGCGGCTGTCGCCTTCGGGGATCCGCTGGGTGACCGTTTGGCCGCACGCGCTGCAGAATTTCATGCTTACATTCATTCCTATGGGGTCGGACTATCTTGGCGCGCCCGGCCCGCCCACCGCAAGCGGCCTGCGGGCGGGGCTTGGGTGCCTCGCGGCTTTGGTGCATCATGCACGGCAGGCCTTGGACACGAGAGTGCGTAATGCTGGACGAGCTTCTTCGCCGAATGAGCAACCATACCCCCGCGTCACTGGAGACGGATCGTCGTTTCCCCGAAGCGGCGGTGCTGCTGCCCATTACCCGCAGCGAAGAGCCGGAGCTGGTACTGACCCTGCGCGCCAAGGGCCTGTCGACCCACGGCGGCGAAGTTGCCTTCCCTGGCGGGCGGCGCGATCCGGAAGACCCCGACCTGGTGTTCACCGCCCTGCGCGAGGCCGAGGAAGAAATCGGCCTGCCGCCGGGGCTGGTCGAGGTGATCGGGCCGCTCAGCCCGGTAATTTCGCTGCACGGCCTGAAGGTGACACCGTTCGTCGGTTTGATCCCCGACTATGTCGAGTACCGCGCCAACGACGCCGAAATTGCCGCGGTGTTCACCGTGCCGCTGGCGTTCTTCCGCCAGGATCCTCGCGAGCACACCCACCGCATCGATTACCAGGGGCGCAGCTGGTACGTGCCCAGCTACCGTTACGGCGACTACAAGATCTGGGGGCTGTCGGCGATCATGATCGTCGAGCTGGTCAACCTGCTGTTCGATGCCGGCATCAGCCTGCACCACCCACCCGAGCGTTTCATCAAGAACTGAGTGGGGCACACCCCGCCGGCTTCAAACCGTGAGGAGCGATACATGAAATTCCGCCTGGGCGACCTGCGGGTCGATACCCATCCTGAGAGCTGGACCGCGCCCAACGCCACGCTGATCGGCAAGGTGCGCCTGCAGGCCCGCGCCAGCGTGTGGTTCGGCGCGGTGCTGCGCGGCGACAACGAGCTGATCGACATCGGCGAGGACAGCAATGTCCAGGACGGCACGGTGATGCATACCGACATGGGTTCGCCGCTGAACATCGGCAAGGGCGTGACCATCGGCCATAACGCCATGCTGCATGGCTGCAACGTGGGCGACTACAGCCTGATCGGCATCAACGCGGTGATCCTCAACGGGGCGCGTATCGGCAGGCACTGCATCATCGGCGCCAACGCGCTGATCCCGGAAGGCAAGGAAATTCCCGACGGTTCGCTGGTGATGGGCTCGCCGGGCAAGGTGGTGCGTGAACTCACCGAGCAGCAGAAGCGCATGCTCGAGGCCAGCGCCGCGCACTACGTGCACAATGCCCAGCGCTATGCGCGCGAGCTGGTGATCGATGAAGACTGACGAACGGCCCGTGGCCTCGCCCTGCGTCAGCATCTGCGCGCTGGACGAGCAGGACATCTGCACTGGGTGCCAGCGCACGGTGGACGAGATCACCCGCTGGGGGCGGATGGACAACGAGCAGCGCCGGGAGGTGCTGAAGAAGTGCCACGAGCGGGCGCTGGCGGCCGGGCTGATCATCGGATCGTAGAATCTGCGCGGGCATCTTCGCGGGTAAACCCGCTCCCACAGGGATCGCACCCCTCCTGTGGGAGCGGGTTTACCCGCGAAGAGTCTGGCGTTGACTTTAAATTCAAGTACTCTGTGCGGCTGGCCCACCGAACACACAGACCATGTTCTATCTCATCGCCTACATCAGCAGCGTGGTGCTGATCAACTACGCCTTTTCCAGCGCGCCGCACCTGGACGTGATCTGGTCCGCCTGGGGCGGGCTGGTGTTCATCCTGCGCGACATGGTGCAGACCCGCTACGGCCACGGCGCGCTGCTGGCCATGCTGGTGGCGCTGGTGCTGTCCTACGCGACATCGGAGCCGGCCATCGCCCTGGCCAGCGCCACCGCGTTCTTCGTCTCCGAGCTGATCGACTGGCTGGTGTTCAGCGTCACCCGCCGGCCCCTGCGCGACCGCCTGTGGTTGAGTTCAGCGCTGAGCATCCCGGTGGACACCTTCATCTTCTTCGGCATGATCGGCGCGTTGACCCCCGTAGTGATCGGCACAGCGCTGGCCTCGAAATTTGCCGGGGTGACGGCGGTGTGGTTGATCATGGCCTGGCGGGCACGGCGCGCGGCGCTGGCCGGCTGATCATCGTCGCGGCTATCGCGGGGCAAGCCCGCTCCCACGGAATCTTGTAGAATAGCGGTCCATTTTTCAGCGGGCGGCAGCCAGCGTGGCGCGGCCCCGGACGCCTTCGAGGACCTGAAATGACCCGTATCGGAACCCCATTGTCGCCCACCGCGACCCGTGTACTGCTGTGCGGCTGCGGTGAGCTGGGCAAGGAAGTGGTGATCGAGCTGCAGCGCCTGGGTGTCGAGGTGATTGCCGTGGACCGTTACGCGAACGCGCCGGCCATGCAGGTCGCGCACCGCAGCCACGTGATCAACATGCTCGACGGCGTCGCCCTGCGTGCGGTGATCGAGGCCGAGAAGCCGCACTACATCGTGCCCGAGATCGAGGCCATCGCCACTGCCACGCTGGTCGAGCTGGAAAACGAAGGCTTCAACGTGGTGCCCACCGCTCGTGCCACCCAGCTGACCATGAACCGCGAAGGCATCCGCCGCCTGGCGGCCGAAGAGCTCGACCTGCCGACTTCGCCGTACCACTTCGCCGACACCTACGAGGACTACGCCAAGGCCGTGGCCGACCTGGGCTACCCGTGCGTGGTCAAGCCGGTGATGAGTTCCTCGGGCAAGGGCCAGAGCCTGCTGCGCGGCGACGATGACCTGCGCAAGGCCTGGGACTATGCCCAGGAAGGCGGGCGCGCCGGCAAGGGCCGGGTGATCATCGAGGGCTTCATCGACTTCGAGTACGAGATCACCCTGCTGACTGTGCGCCATGTGGGCGGCACCACCTTCCTCGCGCCGGTCGGCCACCGTCAGGAGAAGGGCGACTACCAGGAGTCCTGGCAGCCCCAGGCCATGAGCCCCAAGGCGCTGGCCGAGTCGCAGCGCGTGGCCCAGGCAGTCACCGATGCGCTGGGCGGGCGTGGCCTGTTCGGCGTGGAGCTGTTCGTCAAGGGCGACCAGGTGTGGTTCAGCGAGGTCTCGCCGCGTCCGCACGACACCGGCCTTGTGACCCTGATTTCCCAGGACCTGTCGCAGTTCGCCTTGCATGCCCGGGCCATTCTCGGCCTGCCGATCCCGGTGGTGCGCCAGTTTGGCCCGTCGGCTTCGGCGGTGATCCTGCCGGAAGGCCAGTCGCAGCAGACCAGCTTTGCCAACCTCGGCGCCGCCCTGAGCGAGCCGGATACCGCTATTCGCTTGTTCGGCAAGCCGGAGATCAACGGCACCCGGCGCATGGGCGTGTGCCTGGCGCGCGACGAGTCGGTCGAGGCGGCCCGGGCCAAGGCGACCCGTGCTTCGCAGGCGATCAAGGTCGAGTTCTGATCTGAAACGATCGCGGGGCAAGCCCGCTCCCACGTCAGTATCAGTCTGGCGTGGGAGCGGGCTTGCCCCGCGATTGATTCAAAGTTCGGTATTACGTGTCTCTTTCAGGCACAACACGGCAATCAGACTGATCACCGCCGCCACCGACACATACCCCCCCACCCAGCTCAATCCCCCCATGCTCACCAGCTTCTGGGCAAAGAACGGTGCCGCCGAGGCGCCGACGATGCCGCCCAGGTTGTAGGCCGCCGAGGCGCCGGTGTAGCGCACATGGGTCGGGAACAGCTCGGGCAGCAGCGCGCCCATCGGCGCGAAGGTCACCCCCATCAGGAACAGCTCGATGGCCAGGAACAGCGCCACGCCGGTGGTCGAACCCGAGGTCAGCAGCGGTTCCATGGTGAAGCCCGAGGCGATCGCCAGCAGGCCGCCGACCACCAGCACCGGCTTGCGCCCGTAACGGTCGCTGAGCCAGGCCGACAGGGGCGTGGCCAGGGCCATGAACACCACCGCGAAGCACAGCAGGCCGAGGAAGGTCTCGCGGCTGTAGCCCAGGGTGGTCACGCCATAGCTGAGCGAGAACACCGTGGAGATGTAGAACAGCGCGTAGCACACCACCATGGCCGCGGCGCCCAGCAGGGTCGGCAGCCAGTAGCGGGCGAACAGGTCGACCACCGGCATCTTCACCCGCTCATGACGGGCCACCGCCTTGGCGAACACCGGGCTTTCCTCCAGCTTCAGGCGTACGTACAGGCCGACCAGCACCAGCGCCGCGCTCAGCAGGAACGGAATGCGCCAGCCCCATTCGCGGAACTGCTCGTCGCTGAGTACCAGGGCCAGGGTGAGGAACAGGCCGTTGGCGGCGAGAAAGCCGATCGACGGGCCAAGCTGCGGAAACATGCCGAACCAGGCGCGCTTGCCCTGCGGGGCGTTCTCGGTGGCCAGCAGCGCCGCGCCGCCCCATTCGCCGCCCAGCCCCAGGCCCTGGCCGAAGCGCAGCAGGCAGAGAATGATCGGCGCCCAGACGCCGATGCTGTCATAGCCGGGCAGCACGCCGATCAGCGTGGTGGACACGCCCATCAGCAGCAGCGAGGCGACCAGCGTCGACTTGCGCCCGATACGGTCGCCGAAGTGGCCGAACAGCGCCGAGCCCAAGGGGCGGGCAAGGAAGGCGATGCCGAAGGTGAGGAAGGCCGCGAGCATCTGCGCGGTGCCGGAGCCGGACGGGAAGAACACCGGCCCGATCACCAGCGCGGCGGCGGTGGCGTAGACATAGAAATCGTAGAACTCGATGGCGGTGCCGATGAAGCTGGCAGTGGCCACCCGGGCCGGTGAATTGACCGGTGTTGCCGAGGCAGGTTCGGCGTAGGTGCTGCTGGTAGTCATGCGAAGGTCCCTGACAGTCATGCTCCATGGGGCACGGCCCATGTGACGGGCACACGGGAGCCGGAGCGTATTGTTGTTGGTCGCGCGACTGACGATAGCCCAGGGGATAGGCAGTGAGCGGTTGCTGTTCGGGGTGCTGAAGCAGGACCGCGGGGCGTGTCAGTGGTGCGGACTGGCCGTCGGACGCCGGGTGCGGGTAGCGGGCGAGACGGCAGGGCTGGGTAAGCGTGACTCGAGTATAGCTAGCGAGTCAGTGTCCAGACCAGTACCTTGCTTGCGCAATTATCCTCGGTTTCGAGGATTTCCAGCCGATATCTGCCAATTTTAAGGCATACAGCGCTTGCCGGGATGCTTTCCAAGGCCTCAGTGACCAGGCCGTTGAGGGTTTTCGGCCCGCCGTCGCAGGGCAGGTGCCAGCCCAGGGTGCGGTTGATCTCGCGCAGCGAGGCCGTGCCTTCGATGACGAAGCGGCCATCGGGCTGGGGATGGACATGAGGGTTGTCCAGGCTCTGCTCGTCCTCGAACTCGCCGACGATCTCCTCGAGGATGTCCTCCAGGGTGACGATGCCGAGCACCTCGCCGTATTCGTCCACCACCACGCCCATGCGCCGCTGCTGCTTGTGGAAGTTCAGCAACTGCATCTGCAGCGGTGTGCTTTCGGGGACGAAGTAGGGTTCGTAGCAGGCTGCCTGAAGCTTCTCCGGGGTAAGTTCGGCCCGTGGCAGCAGGTGGCTGATCAGCTTGGTGTTGAGTACCGCTTCGACCTGGTTGATGTCGTTGTGATAGACCGGCAGGCGGGTGTGACGGCTGACGATCAGTTGCTCGATGATGCGCTCGATGGGGTCGTCGAGGTTGATGCCGTCGACTTCGTTGCGTGGTACCAGGATGTCGTTGACGGTGATCTTGTCCAGTGCCTGCAGGCCTTCCAGCAGGCCGTGGCGGGCGCTGTCGACCGGGCCGTCTTCGTCGAAGTCGTCGTCTGCCTGCGGGTGCAGGGCCACTGCAGTGGGCTGCACGCGGAACGGGCGCAGGATCAGCCTGGCGCAGCCATCGAGCAGGCAGCCCAGCGGCTGCAGCAGCGCCAGCGGCCATTTCAGCAGGTTGCCGCCCAGGCTCAGGAAGGCGTGCGGGTCGCGGCGGGCCAGGCGGCGCGGCAGGTAGTCGGCGAGCACCAGCAGGGTGAAGGTGGCACCAAGGCCGGCCAGCCAGAAACCGTGTTCACCGTCGTAGCGCTGGCCGATCAGGCAGGCTAGGCCCAGTACCAGCAGCTTGCCGAGGCTGGCGCCAAGCACCAGGCCCTGGGCGGGGAGGGGGGAATCGCCCTGGCCGTTGGCTTGCTGGCGGGCGCTGTCGACCGCGGTGAACAGCGCCGACCACAGCAGCGCCAGTGCGATGATGCCGAGCAGCGGGGCGTACGGCAGGGTGTCCATGGGCGGCCGTCAGATATGCAGGATGAATTCGCGGACCAGCTTGCTGCCGAAATAGGCCAGCATCAGCAGGCAGAAGCCGGCCAGGGTCCAGCGGATCGCCTTGTGACCGCGCCAGCCGAGGCGTGTGCGGCCCCACAGCAGCACGCTGAACACGACCCAGGCCACGCAGGCCAGCAGGGTCTTGTGCACCAGGTGCTGGGCGAACAGGTTGTCGAGGAACAGCCAGCCGGAGATCAGCGACAGCGACAGCAGCACCCAGCCGGCCCAGAGGAAGCCGAACAGCAGGCTTTCCATGGTCTGCAGCGGCGGGAAGTTGCGGATCAGCCCGGACGGGTGCTTGTGCTTGAGCTGGTGGTCCTGCAGCAACAGCAGCAGGGCCTGGAACACGGCGATGGTGAACAGGCCGTAGGCCAGGATCGACAGCAGGATATGCGCGAGGATGCCGGGCTCTTCGTTGATCAGCGGTACCGTGCCAGGTGGGGCGAACTGGGCCAGCAGCGCGGTCACCGCGCCGAGCGGGAACAGCAGCACCAGCAGGTTCTCCACCGGGATGCTCAGGCAGGCGAGCAGGGTCAGGCCGATCACCGCCACGGCGATCAGGCTGGCGGCACTGAAGAAGTCCAGGCTCAGGCCCAGGGGCGTGATCAGCTGGAAGAACAGGGCGCCGCCCTGGGCGACCACCGCCAGCGTGCCGAGCAGGCCCAGCAGCCGTTTGTCGGCACGGGCGCCTCGGGCCAGTCCGGTGGCCTGGTAGACGGTCGCGGCCAGATAAAGGAAGGCGGCGAGCAGATTGGGGATGAGGCTGGGTGAAGAGAACATAAGTCCTGGCAGGCAAGCCCTAAAGGGACGGAGTTTGGCATAGATCGCGGTGGGCAAGGAAGACCAGCAAGCCTTGCTCCGGTGCCTGGCGAGCGACTTGTACCCCATATGCCGGCCTCTTCGCGGGTAAACCCGCTCCCACAGGGGCGTGCGCGATCTCTGTGGGAGCGGGTTTACCCGCGAAGAGGCCGGCATGGTCACCGAATATCCAGAGGGGCTGCTCCAAGGTGTGCGTCGCCGCCGCTCTCCGCTATAATCGCCGCCTTGCTCTGCCCGGCGCGTGTACATGTTCACCTGGGCATCTGAAAAACCTCGGCTCCACTGGGCCTGAAAGGATCACCATGTTCGAAAACCTGACCGACCGCCTGTCACAGACGCTGCGCCATGTCACCGGCAAGGCCAAGCTGACCGAAGACAACATCAAGGACACGCTGCGCGAAGTGCGCATGGCCCTGCTCGAGGCCGACGTTGCCCTGCCGGTGGTCAAGGATTTCGTCAACAGCATCAAGGAACGCGCGGTCGGCACCGAAGTGTCGCGCAGCCTGACGCCAGGCCAGGCCTTCGTGAAGATCGTCCAGGCCGAGCTGGAAAGCCTGATGGGCGCGGCCAACGAAGAGCTGACCCTCAACGCCGCACCACCCGCCGTGGTGCTGATGGCCGGCCTGCAGGGCGCCGGTAAGACCACCACCGCCGGCAAGCTGGCGCGCCACCTGAAAGAGCGCAAGAAAAAGAGCGTGATGGTGGTGTCGGCCGACGTCTACCGTCCGGCGGCGATCAAGCAGCTCGAAACCCTGGCCAATGACATCGGCGTGACCTTCTTCCCGTCCGATATCAGCCAGAAGCCGGTGGCCATCGCCGAGGCGGCGATCCGCGAGGCCAAGCTCAAGTTCATCGACGTGGTGATCGTCGACACCGCCGGCCGCCTGCATGTCGACGCTGACATGATGGACGAGATCAAGGCGCTGCATGCTGCGGTCAAGCCGATCGAAACCCTGTTCGTGGTCGACGCCATGACCGGCCAGGACGCGGCCAACACTGCCAAGGCCTTTGACGACGCCCTGCCGCTGACCGGCGTGGTGCTTACCAAGGTCGACGGCGACGCCCGTGGCGGTGCCGCGCTGTCGGTACGCGCCATCACCGGCAAGCCGATCAAGTTCATCGGCATGGGCGAGAAGACCGAGGCCCTGGAGCCGTTCCACCCGGATCGTATCGCCTCGCGCATCCTCGGCATGGGCGACGTGCTCAGCCTGATCGAGCAGGCCGAGCAGAACATCGACAAGGCCAAGGCCGACAAGCTGGCCAAGAAGCTGAAGAAGGGCAAGGGCTTCGACCTCGAGGACTTCCGCGACCAGCTGCAGCAGATGAAGAACATGGGCGGCCTGGGTGGCCTGATGGACAAGCTGCCGAGCATCGGTGGTGTGAACCTGTCGCAGATGGGCAATGCCCAAGGCGCGGCCGAGAAGCAGTTCAAGCAGATGGAGGCGATCATCAACTCCATGACCCCGGCCGAACGTCGCGACCCTGACCTGATCAGCGGTTCGCGCAAGCGCCGCATCGCCCTTGGTTCCGGCACCCAGGTGCAGGACATCGGCCGCTTGATCAAGCAGCACAAGCAGATGCAGAAGATGATGAAGAAATTCTCCGCCAAGGGCGGCATGGCCAAGATGATGCGCGGCCTTGGCGGGATGCTGCCGGGTGGCGGCATGCCAAAACTGTAAAAGAATCCGGTGGGCCTCTTTATATGAGGAAGCCCGCCAGACCCCCGCTCCGGCGGGATCATGGCCGCCGCGAGGTGGCCCAAACCGGCAGGACTGAGCGGCAGGCCCCGGCATTGCCGAAAAAGGCATTTGCAAATGTCCGTGTATTCCCCGAGAATATGCGGCCTTTTGGGCACCCGTGTGCCCATTGGGCATTCAGTTTTGCAGCACCGACTATAGGAACGATGTTCACATGGTAACCATCCGTCTGGCCCGTGGCGGCTCGAAAAAGCGCCCATTCTACCACCTGACCGTGACCAACTCGCGTAACGCCCGTGACGGCCGTTTCGTTGAGCGCGTTGGCTTCTTCAACCCGATCGCATCGGGCGCCGAAGTCAAGCTGTCGGTCAACCAAGAGCGCGTCACCTACTGGCTGAGCCAGGGCGCACAGCCGTCTGAGCGCGTTGCTCAGCTGCTGAAGGAAGCTGCCAAGGCTGCAGCCTGAGCAGTATGAACGCGACGCCAGAAAAGGCTGACGACCTCATCGTCGTTGGCAAGATTTTTTCGGTTCACGGCGTTCGCGGCGAGGTGAAGGTGTACTCCTTTACCGATCCGATTGAAAACCTGTTGGATTATCCGCGCTGGATGCTTCGGCACGAAGGCAAGGTAAAGCAGGTCGAGCTGGTCAGCGGTCGTGGCTCCCAGAAGGGCTTGGTCGTGAAACTCAAAGGCCTCGATGATCGTGATGAAGCCCGTCTTCTGAGCGGTTACGAAATCTGCATTGCGCGGAGCCTTTTGCCCAACCTGGCAGCCGACGAGTACTACTGGTACCAGTTGGTGGGCCTGAAGGTCATCAATCAGGACGAACAGCTGTTCGGCAAGATCGATCACCTGTTGGAGACCGGCGCGAACGATGTAATGGTGGTCAAGCCCTGCGCAGGCAGCCTGGATGATCGCGAGCGTCTGTTGCCCTATACCGGGCAGTGCGTGCTGGCAATCGACCTGGAAGCAGGCGTGATGCGGGTTGAGTGGGACGCGGACTTCTAGACGATGGGTAACCTTCGCGTAGACGTCATCACGTTGTTCCCCGAGATGTTCTCGGCCATCACGGAGTACGGCATTACCAGCCGCGCGGTGAAACAGGGGTTGCTGCAAGTGACCTGCTGGAACCCGCGGGACTACACCACAGATCGCCACCACACCGTGGATGATCGGCCGTTTGGCGGTGGTCCGGGCATGGTGATGAAGATCAAGCCTCTGGAAGACGCCCTGGTTAGCGCCAGGCAGGCGACCGGAGCATCGGCAAAGGTGATCTACCTTTCGCCACAAGGCCGCAAGCTGACACAGCAGGCGGTCAAAGGCCTGGCCGAACAGGAATCGTTGATCCTGATCGCCGGTCGTTATGAAGGCATCGACGAGCGCTTTATCGAGGCTCATGTCGATGAGGAGTGGTCGATTGGCGACTATGTGCTTTCCGGTGGCGAGCTGCCGGCCATGGTACTGATCGATGCGGTTACACGGCTGCTGCCCGGAGCTTTAGGGCATGTGGACTCGGCGGAGGAAGACTCTTTCACCGACGGTCTGCTGGATTGCCCGCACTACACCCGACCTGAGGTGTATGCGGATCAGCGTGTTCCCGACGTGTTGCTAAGTGGCAACCATGCACATATCCGGCGTTGGCGGATGAAGCAGTCCCTTGGTAGGACCTTCGAACGACGCGCCGATCTTCTGGAAAGTCGCTCGCTTTCTGGAGAAGAGAAGAAGCTGCTCGAGGAATACATCCGCGAGCGGGACGATAGTTAAACGTATCGATGGTGGATCAAGTATCCATCTTAGGAGCACAGCATGACCAACAAGATCATCCAGCAGCTCGAAGCCGAGCAGATGAGCAAAGAGATCCCGACCTTCGCACCAGGCGACACCGTTGTCGTCCAGGTTAAAGTGAAGGAAGGCGACCGCTCGCGTCTGCAGGCGTTCGAAGGCGTCGTTATCGCCAAGCGTAACCGCGGTCTGAACAGCGCCTTCACCGTGCGCAAGATCTCCAGCGGCGTTGGCGTAGAGCGTACCTTCCAGACCTACAGCCCGCAGATCGACAGCCTGGCCGTGAAACGTCGTGGTGACGTGCGTAAAGCCAAGCTGTACTACCTGCGCGACCTGTCCGGCAAAGCCGCTCGCATCAAGGAAAAACTGTCCTGAGTACAGTTTGCCTGGCGGCCTAGGCCGCCTTGCGAGAAAAAAGCAGCCTTCGGGCTGCTTTTTTGCATTTTGCGATTTGTGTTGGCTGCTTCGCGGGTAAACCCGCTCCCACAGGTTTATCGCCCTCTGTGGGAGCGGGTTTACCCGCGAAGCAGGCGACCTTGCTTTCAGACTTTGCGAGGTGAATCCCATGACGACGCCCCGAGACCAGGAAATCCAGCGCCGCACCGAACTGTCGGTGACCCGCGTGACCAAGGCGGTGTTCCCTAACACCACCAACCACCACAACACACTATTCGGCGGCACCGCCCTGGCATGGATGGACGAAGTGTCGTTCATCGCCGCCACCCGATTCTGTCGATTGCCCCTGGTGACCGTGTCCACCGATCGTATCGATTTCAAGCACCCGATCCCGGCCGGTTCGATCGTCGAGCTGGTGGGCACGGTGATCAAGGTCGGCAACACCAGCCTGCAGGTGCAGGTGGATGTGTTCGTCGAGAACATGTACCTCGACGGCCGCGAGCGGGCGATTCATGGCGTGTTCAGCTTCGTCGCCATCGACGAGGACAAGCGCCCGGTACCGGTGCTGCCGCTGGCTTGATTGCCCTCACGTGGACCCTGTAGGAGCGGCTTCAGCCGCGATCACCCGCAAGGCGGGTGCCAGGCTCCGCGACGCCTGCATCGCGGCCAAAGCCGCTCCTACAGGTTAATGCGCCACAGGCTGCTCGGTCAGCTCCGGCTCCACCAGCGCCACCAGTGTCCAGCCAGGCTGCGGCTTGAGCGGATTGTCCGGGCTGGCCACATGCACCCAGCCTTGGCCGTCCCGGGCGAACAGCAGCGTGGCCCGCGGGCCATGCAGTTGCTGGTAGTCGCTCCAGCCGAAGGCCTCGGTCAGCGTGGTGCTGTACAGCTCGGCACCCTGGTGCAGCAGCTTGGCCAGCTGCCCATAGGTCATGGGGCTCGACCCAAACAATTGCCCGCGATGCTCCTCGCTGGCCCGGTGCTTGTCGCTGCGCTGTTTTTCCAGGCCGCTGGCCAGCACGAACAGCCGGGCCTGGCCGAAGTCATGACGAAAACGCGCGCAGGCCAGGGCATTGAGCTCGCCTGCCGGTGACAGCCCCAGCAGGTGGCCCAGGCCGACCAGGTCGAGGTGGGCGTCGGCGTGCTGCGAGGCGGGGTTGCCGAAGTAGGTCGGCAGGTTGTCCATGCGCGCGGCGCGGATGTTCTCCCAGCTCGAGTCGGTCAGCAGCACCCGGCAGCCCAGTTGCTGCAGGGCCTTGGCGATGACCCGCGCAGGCGGGTTGGCGCCGACCACGAGAAACCCGCTCGGCGCCGGTTCCGCCACCTTCAGCAGGCGCGCCAGGGGCCTGGCGGTGGCACTTTGCAGCACCACGGTGCCGATGATCACGGCGAAGGTCAGCGGCACCAGCAGCAGCGCGCCGTCGTGCCCGGCCTGGTCCAGGCGAATGGCGAAGATCGCCGAGACGGCCGCGGCCACGATGCCCCGTGGCGCGATCCAGGCCAGCAACGCCCGTTCCCGCCAGCTCAGCGGCGAGCCCAGGGTCGACAGCAGGACGTTCAGCGGCCGCGCCAGCAACTGGATCACCAGCAACAGCGCCAGCACCGCCGGCCCCAGGGCCAGCAGCGCCTGCAAGTCGAGCCGCGCGGCCAGGAGGATGAACAGCCCGGAGATCAGCAGCACGCTGAGGTTCTCCTTGAAATGCAGGATCTGCCGTACGTCCACACCGGGCATGTTGGCCAGCCACATGCCCATGAGCGTGACCGCCAGCAGGCCCGATTCATGGACGATCTGGTTGGCGGCGATGAAGATGCCCAGCACCGCCGCCAGCGAGGCCAGGTTGTGCAGGTATTCCGGCAGCCACTGCTCGCGCATGACCTGACCGAGCAGCCAGCCACCGGCAACACCCAGCGCGCTGCCGCAGAAGATCACCCCGGCAAAGGTCGCCAGGCTGTGGCTCAGGCCCTCGCCGGCGGCGCTGGCGATGATGAAGCTGTACACCACCACCGCCAGCAGCGCGCCGATCGGGTCGATGACGATGCCTTCCCAGCGCAGGATGTTGGCGATCGCCGCCTTTGGCCGCACCACCCGCAGCATGGGCACGATCACCGTGGGGCCGGTGACCAGGGTCAGGGTGCCGAACAGGATCGCCAGCGGCCAGTCGAAGCCCAGCAGCCAATGGGTGGCCAGGGCGATCACCAGCCAGGTGCTCAGCGCGCCGACGGTGACCAGGCGGTGGACCACGCTGCCGATCTCGCGCCATTGCGACAGGTGCAGGGTCAGGCTGCCCTCGAACAGGATCAGCGCCACCGCCAGCGACACCAGCGGCATCAGCAGCGGGCCGAACAGCGCCTGGGGCTGCAGCCAGCCCAGCACGGGCCCTGCGAGGATGCCGCACAGCAACAGGAACAGGATCGCCGGCAGCTTCAGGCGCCAGGCCAGCCACTGGCAAAGCAGGGCGGCGGCGCCGATGCCGCCGACACTCAAAAGAATCTGCTGTTCGTTCACGCGGGCTCCCTCTGCATGCCGTGTTATGAAAGACTAAGCGTCATTTCGTCGTTTGCCACCGAGTCTTCATGCCAGCACTGGACCACCCCCTGATCGACCAGTTCCTCGATGCCCTCTGGCTGGAGAAGGGGCTGTCCGACAACACCCGCTCGTCGTACCGCAGCGACCTGGCGCTGTTCAATGGCTGGCTTCAGGAACATGGCGTGGCACTGCCCGATGCCGGCCGCGAGCTGATCCTCGACCACCTGGCCTGGCGTTTCGACCAGGGCTACAAGCCACGCTCGACCGCGCGCTTTCTTTCCGGGGTGCGCGGGTTCTTCCGCTACCTGCTGCGCGAGCGGCTGGTCACAGTCGACCCGACGCTGCAGGTGGACATGCCGCAACTGGGCCGGCCGCTGCCCAAGTCGCTGTCGGAGGCCGATGTCGAGGCCCTGCTGCAGGCACCGGACCTCGGCGAGTCCATCGGCCAGCGCGACCGTGCCATGCTCGAGGTGCTCTATGCCTGCGGCCTGCGCGTGACCGAGCTGGTCAGCCTGACCCTGGACCAGGTCAACCTGCGCCAGGGCGTGCTGCGGGTTATGGGCAAGGGCAGCAAGGAGCGCCTGGTGCCGATGGGCGAGGAGGCGGTGGTGTGGATCGAGCGCTACCTGCGCGATGGTCGCGCCGAGCTGCTGGGCGGGCGCCCTAGCGACGTGCTGTTCCCCAGCCAGCGCGGTGAGCAGATGACGCGGCAGACCTTCTGGCACCGCATCAAGCACCAGGCGCGGGTGGCCGGCATCGACAAGCCGCTGTCGCCGCACACGCTGCGCCACGCCTTTGCCACGCACCTGCTCAACCATGGCGCCGACCTGCGCGTGGTGCAGATGCTGCTGGGCCACAGCGACCTGTCCACTACGCAGATCTATACCCATGTGGCCAAGGCCCGGCTGCAACAGCTGCACGCCGAACACCACCCACGTGGATGAATGCTTTTCATGTTCCGCCGACCGGTGCCTGAGTACCCCTACTGCGCCAGTTTGTTGTGGTAGGCTTGGACGGTTTGTTGCAAGGGCCGAATGTTCGCTACCCGCCAGGGTCAAGCAACGCCCCCACGGCCCCGTCCGCCTTCAGGAGTACCCCATGCGCGTGACCCAGATTTTCGCCGCCGCCGCCCTGGCGTTGGCCAGTACCTTTGCCGTCGCCGCGGCCACCGATGCCAATGCCGGTGCCGAGCAGGCGATCCGCAAATCCTTGCAGAACCTCGCGCTGGAAGTGCCGGTCGAGAGCGTCAGCAGCAGCCCGCTCAATGGCCTGTACGAAGTCAAGCTGCAGGGCGGGCGCGTGCTGTACGCCAGCGCCGACGGTCAGTTCGTCATGCAGGGCTACCTGTTCCAGATCCAGGACGGCAAGCCGGTCAACCTCACCGAGAAGACCGAGCGCCAGGGCATTGCCAAGCTGATCAACGGCATCCCGGCCGGCGAGATGGTGGTCTACCCGGCCAAGGGTGAAACCAAGTCGCACATCACCGTGTTCACCGACACCACCTGCCCGTACTGCCACAAGCTGCACGCCGAAGTGCCGGAACTCAACCGCCGTGGCATCGAAGTGCGCTACGTCGCCTTCCCGCGCCAGGGCCTGGGTTCGCCGGGTGACGAGCAGCTGCAGGCGGTATGGTGCTCCAGCGATCGCCGCGCGGCGCTGGACAAGATGGTCGACGGCAAGGAGATCAAGGCCGCCAAGTGCGCCAACCCGGTCAGCAAGCAGTTCCAGCTGGGCCAATCGATTGGTGTAAATGGCACGCCGGCGATCGTTCTACAGAATGGCCAGGTGATTCCGGGTTACCAGCCGGCGCCGCAAGTGGCCAAGCTGGCCCTGGCCGAAAGCAAGTAATCAATTCAGTACGCCGTCGTCATGGGGTGACGGCATGTTTCACGGTCGGCGCAGGTGCCGGCCGTTCTATGGGGAGTTCACAGTGAAACCGGTCAAAGTAGGCATCTGTGGGTTGGGGACCGTCGGTGGCGGAACCTTCAATGTACTTCAGCGCAACGCCGAGGAGATCGCCCGCCGTGCCGGGCGCGGTATTGAAGTGGCACAGATTGCCATGCGCTCGCAGAACCCGAACTGCCAGATTACCGGTACCCCCATTACCGCTGATGTGTTCGAAGTCGCGAGCAACCCCGAGATCGATATTGTCATCGAGCTGATCGGCGGCTACACCATCGCCCGCGACCTGGTGCTCAAGGCCATCGAAAACGGCAAGCACGTGGTCACCGCCAACAAGGCGCTGATCGCCGTGCACGGCAACGAGATCTTCGCCAAGGCCCGCGAGAAGGGCGTCATCGTCGCCTTCGAAGCCGCCGTGGCCGGTGGCATCCCGGTGATCAAGGCGATCCGCGAGGGCCTGTCGGCCAACCGCATCAACTGGCTGGCCGGGATCATCAACGGCACCGGCAACTTCATCCTCACCGAGATGCGCGACAAGGGCCGCGCCTTCCCCGACGTGCTGGCCGAAGCCCAGGCGCTGGGTTATGCCGAGGCCGACCCGACCTTCGACGTCGAAGGCATCGATGCCGCGCACAAGCTGACCATCCTGGCGTCCATCGCCTTCGGTATCCCACTGCAGTTCGACAAGGCCTACACCGAGGGCATCACCCAGCTGACCACCGCCGACGTGAACTACGCCGAGGCCCTGGGCTACCGTATCAAGCACCTGGGCGTGGCCCGTCGCACCGCCGACGGCATCGAGCTGCGCGTGCACCCGACGCTGATCCCCAACGATCGCCTGATCGCCAACGTCAACGGCGTGATGAACGCGGTGATGGTCAACGGCGACGCCGCCGGTTCCACCCTGTACTACGGCGCCGGTGCCGGCATGGAGCCGACCGCGTCGTCGGTGGTCGCCGACCTGGTCGACGTGGTCCGCGCCATGACTTCCGACCCGGAGAACCGCGTGCCGCACCTGGCGTTCCAGCCGGACGCGCTGTCGGCCCACCCGATCCTGCCGATCGAAGCCTGCGAAAGTGCCTACTACCTGCGCATCCAGGCCAAGGACCACCCGGGCGTGCTGGCCCAGGTCGCCAGCATTCTTTCGGAGCGCGGCATCAACATCGAGTCGATCATGCAGAAGGAAGCCGAGGAGCAGGACGGCCTGGTACCGATGATCCTGCTGACCCACCGTGTGGTCGAGCAACGCATCGACGACGCCATCGTCGCCCTGGAAGCGCTTCAGGACGTGGTCGGCAAGGTCGTGCGCATCCGCGTCGAACAGCTCAATTAATTTCGGCGGCGGGCCGCGACGGCGGCCCGCGCCCAGCATCGAAGGTTTGCACCCATGCGCTATATCAGTACCCGCGGCCAGGCTCCGGCCCTGAACTTCGAAGACGTCCTGCTGGCGGGCCTCGCCAGCGACGGCGGCCTGTACGTGCCCGAGAACCTGCCGCGCTTCACCCAGGAAGAAATCGCCTCCTGGGCGGGCCTGCCGTACCACGAACTGGCTTTCCGGGTGATGCGCCCGTTCGTCGAAGGCAGCATTGCCGACGCCGACTTCAAGAAGATTCTCGAAGAGACCTACGGCAACTTCGCCCACGCCGCCGTCGCGCCGCTGCGCCAGCTCAACGGCAACGAGTGGGTGATGGAGCTGTTCCACGGCCCGACCCTGGCCTTCAAGGACTTCGCCCTGCAACTGCTCGGCCGTCTGCTAGACCACGTGCTGGTCAAGCGCGGCGAGCGCGTGGTGATCGTCGGTGCCACCAGCGGTGACACAGGTTCCGCCGCCATCGAAGGCTGCCGCCGTTGCGACAACGTCGACATCTTCATCCTGCACCCGCACCAGCGTGTGTCGGAAGTGCAGCGCCGGCAGATGACCACCATCCTCGGCGACAACATCCACAACATCGCCATCGAAGGCAACTTCGACGACTGCCAGGAGATGGTCAAGGCCAGCTTCGCCGACCAGTCGTTCCTCAAGGGCACCCGCCTGGTGGCGGTGAACTCGATCAACTGGGCGCGGATCATGGCCCAGATCGTCTACTACTTCCACGCCGCCCTGCAGCTCGGCGGCCCGGCCCGTTCGGTGGCGTTCTCGGTGCCGACCGGCAACTTCGGCGACATCTTCGCCGGTTACCTGGCGCGCAACATGGGCCTGCCGATCAGCCAGCTGGTGGTGGCGACCAACCGCAACGACATCCTGCACCGCTTCATGAGCGGCAACCAGTACGTCAAGGATGCCCTGCATCCGACCCTGTCGCCGTCGATGGACATCATGGTCTCGTCCAACTTCGAGCGCCTGCTGTTCGACCTGCACGGTCGTAATGGCGCCGCGGTCGCCCAGCTGATGGACACCTTCAAGCAAGGCGGTGGCTTCAGCGTCGAGCAGGATCGCTGGACCGAGGCGCGCAAGCTGTTCGATTCGCTGGCCGTCACCGACGAGCAGACCTGCGAGACCATCGCCGAGGTGTTCAAGGCCACCGGTGAAGTCCTCGATCCGCACACCGCGATCGGCGTCAAGGCCGCCCGCGAGTGCCGTCGCAGCCTAGATACGCCGATGGTGGTGCTGGGCACCGCGCATCCGGTCAAGTTCCCCGAGGCGGTGGAGAAGGCCGGTGTCGACAAGGCCCTGGAACTGCCGGCGCACCTGAGCGACCTGTTCAGCCGCGAAGAGCGCTGCACGGTGCTGGCCAACGACCTGAAGACGGTGCAGGCCTTCGTCAGCCAGCATGGCAACCGCGGCAAGCCGCTGTAAGCCGAGCACTACGCGAAAAAGCCCGTCCTAGACGGGCTTTTTCATGTCCACGACACAGGGTTTGGATCTTTCAGACTTTTCCCATGTAGTTCGATACATACCCCTACTAAAGTGGTCGCTCCAACCTACACGCCACACTGTTCCGGGGGAAGCTCATGCGTCAGCTCAATGTTCTTATCCACCAGGCTCGGCCCTACCACCAGATGCTGCTGCATCAGGCCTTCAATGCCCAGGGCGTCTACAGCGTCCGGGTCACCGATGACGTGCCGACCGCGACGGCGCGGCAGCGCCCGGTGGATGTACTGGTGCTCGACCAGCGCATGCCCAGGGGCTATGCCCGGCGCCTGTTCAAGTACCTGGTGCAGGCTTCCTGCGCGGGGGGATTGCTGTTCGTCGGGTGTGCTGGCGCGGGGGAAATGGATCTGGCGCTCGAGGCCCGCCAGTACGGTTTGAATGTGCTGGCAGAGTTGCCATGGCCGATGTCGATGGTAGGCCTGGAACAGGTGTTGGAGCGCCTCTGATCGGACGCTGGGTGGGCGCATCGAAACTGTCATGTTGTCCGCGCATGCTCGCGGTAACGGGCCACGGCGAACTTTCCGTCGGGCCCGATGGTCAGTTTCCTCGAACCTTAGCCAGCGAGTGATCCGGATGGAAAGAATCTGCAGACTGCTCAACGACGCTCTTTCCCCATACCAGGCCGAGCTTGGTACGCCCGACAGCCTTGGCAGTCGCCAGTTGACACTCTATGACGAGCACGGGGTGCGGATCCTGCAGCGCGGGGTCTGCACTCGTCAATTGGCGGAGCAGCAGTTGCTGGTTGATCTGGTCGATGGCCTGCACCGTGACTTGCAGATCGCCGAAGGCCGCCTGCAGCCCTGTGTGATCGCCGACCTGCAACATCAGCGGCAGATACAAGGAACCTTTGCCTGACAGACCCATCAGATTCAGCAAGGGCCGTCTGATGGTGCTTTGCTCCGGTACCGTGCAGATTGTCACTGGAAGTCCCAAGGGCTTTCGCTTGACCCCGGTCGTCCTCCCCAGCGGCCGGGGTTTCTTTTTGCCCCGACTTCAAAACGCCCCTGTCCCATCGACTTCAGGGCGCTTCAGCGCGGCGACGGTTCACCCTGCTCGAAGAAGTGCCTGGCCTGCTCCAGGTAATCCTCCTGCAGCCCAGGGTCCAGCCAGTGGGCGTAGAGCTCGGGCAAGGTATCGCGACGCAATGCCGGCAGCAGTTGGTCGATATGGGCGATCGCTTCGCGCCCCAGCGGAGTATCCGAACAGCCTACATGCAGGAACTGGTAACGGTTCACGCCAAGGATGGGGTGGAAACTGTAGTCGTCCAGCGAGCCATTTTGCTGCTGGATCAGGTAACGCATCTCGGGCCAATAGCCGAGCACCAGTTGCAGGCGCCCCAATTGCTGCATCTGCAGCAAGCTGGCCGTGGCATCGTTGCCATAGTGTCGGCTGAACGCGGTATCAGGCAGTTGCCTGAGGACCTCATCGACCTGCACGCTGTAGCTGCGCTCGGCGACGATGCCCAGCTTCAGGCGGGTCTCGGCCAGCAAGCGCTGCAGGTCGACCTGCTGGCCCTCCAGGTAGGGCGCCAGCAGCGCCTGGTCTTGCTTGCGTACGATCAGGCCACTGCTCAGTACGCCCAGCGATGGTTGGGAGAAATGCACGTATCTGGCGCGGTCGGGGGTCCACAGCAGGGTCGGGTCGCAGGTGAAACTGGGCTCCTGGAGCATCTGGATACCCCGGGCCCGGTTGACCCGGACGATGCTGTGGTCGTACTCGGGCATCCGGGCGATCAGCATCGGCAACAGCTGGTCGATCACCCCCTGGCCCTTGGCCGGCCCTTCGAAGATGGTGAACGGCGGCAGGTCGCGCACCAGCCATAGCAGGCGCTCCCTGGCCTCGACCGCCTGCCCCGCGAGTGCGGTCAGCAACAGGCAGAGCACGATGGGCAGATGGCGGATACGCATGGGGCCTGGGTCAGACCGTACCGGCCGCGCGCAGGCGGGCTATGGTGGTTGCGTCGTAGCCCAGGCTGGCCAGCACCGTGGCCGTGTGTTCGCCCAGGGCGGGGCCGACCCACTCGGCGGAGCCCGGCGTGTCGGACAGCTTGGGCACGATGCCCGGCATCTTGAATGGCTTGCCGTCCGGCAGTCGGGCCTGGAGGAACATCTCGCGGGCGAGGAACTGCGGATCGCCCAGCATGTCCTCGGCGGAGTAGATCCGGCTGGCTGGCACCTCGGCATCGTTCAGCGCCTGCATCACCTCGGCCAGTGGCAGGCTGTTGGCCCAGCGGTCGATGACCCCGTACAGCTCGTCGCGGCGCGCATCGCGACCGTCGTTGGTGGCCAGTGCGGCATCGTTGGCCAGGTCGTCACGGCCGATGGCCTGCATGAAACGCTTGAAGATCGCATCGCCATTGGCGCCGATCTGCACGTGACGGCCATCGGCGGTGGTGTGGATGCAGGAGGGGGTGATGCCCGGCATGATGTTGCCGGTGCGTTCGCGGATGAAGCCGAACACGTCGAACTCCGGGACCATGCTCTCCATCATGGCGAAGATCGCTTCGTACAGCGCCACGTCCACCACCTGGCCTGCGCCACCGTTGACCTCGCGATGACGCAGGGCCATCAGCGCACCGATTACACCCCACAGGGCGGCGATGGAATCGCCGATGGAGATCCCGGTACGAACCGGCGGGCGGTCCTCGAAACCGGTGATGTAGCGCAGCCCGCCCATGGACTCGCCGACCGCGCCGAAGCCCGGTTGGTCTTTCATCGGCCCGGTCTGGCCGAAGCCCGACAGGCGCACCATGACCAGACGCGGGTTGAGGGCGTGGAGCACGTCCCAACCCAGCCCCAGTTTCTCCAGCACGCCAGGGCGGAAGTTCTCGATCAGTATGTCGGCGTCGGCCAGCAGGCGCTTGAGCACGTCGAGGCCTTCCGGGTGCTTGAGATTGAGGGTCAGCGACTGCTTGTTGCGGGCCTGGACGAACCACCACAGCGAGGTGCCCTCGTAGAGCTTGCGCCATTTGCGCAGCGGATCGCCGCCATCGGGGGATTCGACCTTGATCACCTCGGCGCCGAACTCGGCGCAGATCCGTGAGGCGAACGGGCCGGCGATCAGGGTGCCGAGCTCGATGACTTTCAGGCCGGCGAGGGGTTTGCTGGGCGTAGGCATGGGGCATCCGTGGCGGCTGGGCGTGAGCGCAGGTTGTATCACAGCTCGGCGGTGGCAGGTATATCGGCGTTGTCTGATCCGGCGCAGATGGCCTGGATCGGTTAGACTGTGCGACTTTTCCCCCGCAAGAAGCCCAGCGCCCATGGCCCAGCCGTCCACCACCTACAAGTTCGAACTGAATCTGACCGACCTCGACCGCGGCGTGTACGAGAGCGTCAAGCAGACGATCGCCCGCCACCCTTCGGAAACCGAAGAGCGGATGGCCGTGCGCCTGTTGGCCTATGCCCTCTGGTACAACGAAAACCTGTCCTTCGGCCGGGGCCTGTCGGATGTCGATGAAGCGGCGGTGTGGGAAAAGAGCCTGGATGACCGCATCCTGCATTGGATCGAGGTTGGCCAGCCCGATGCCGATCGCTTGACCTGGTGCTCGCGTCGTACCGAGCGCACCAGCCTGCTGGCCTATGGCAGCCTGCGGGTCTGGACGACCAAGGTGCTGGGCGCGGTGAAGGGGCTGAAGAACCTGAACGTCGCCGCCGTGCCGCAAGAAGTGCTGGAAACCCTGGCCACCGATATGCCCCGTGCCATCAAGTGGGACGTGATGATCAGCGAAGGTACCGTATTCGTCACCGACGACCGTGGCCAGCACGAAGTGCAACTGGAGTGGCTGCTCGGCGAGCGCGGCTGACCCGATTCACACTGGATTATCGAAGACCCCATGCGTATCGAACCTCGTCCCCTGCCGTCGCCCCTGCCATTGCTGGGCAACCTGCCACCCCTGTTGACCCGCCTGTACGCCGCCCGTGGCGTGCAGTCCGAGGCTGAACTGGACAAGAGCCTGGCGCGCCTGCTGCCGTTCCAGCAGCTCAAGGGCATCGAAGTGGCGGTGGACCTGCTGGTCGAGGCGCTCGACCAGCGCCAGCGCATTCTCATCGTCGGCGACTTCGACGCCGACGGCGCCACCGCCAGTACTGTCGGTGTGCTTGGTCTGCGCCTGCTGGGCGCGGCGCATGTCGACTACCTTGTGCCCAATCGCTTCGAGTATGGCTATGGCCTGACCCCGGAGATTGTCGAGGTCGCCCTGCAGCGCCAGCCGCAGTTGCTGATCACCGTGGACAACGGTATCTCCAGCGTCGACGGCGTCGCAGCGGCCAAGGCTGCCGGACTCAAGGTGCTGGTCACCGACCACCACTTGCCTGGCGAACAGTTGCCCGCCGCCGATGCCATCGTCAACCCGAACCAGCCGGGCTGCGGGTTCCCGAGCAAGTCCCTGGCCGGCGTGGGGGTGATCTTCTACGTGCTGATGGCCCTGCGCGCGCGCCTGCGCAGCCTGGGACGCTACGAGACGCAGCCGCAGCCGAACATCGGCGAGCTGCTCGACCTGGTGGCGCTGGGCAGCGTCGCCGACGTGGTGCCGCTGGATGCCAACAACCGCATCCTGGTGCACCAGGGGCTGGAGCGCATCCGCGCCGGCCGCGCCCGCCCCGGGCTCAAGGCCATCCTCGAGGTGGCGCGGCGCGATCATCGACGCATCACCTCCACCGACCTGGGCTTCATCCTCGGCCCTCGGCTCAATGCCGCCGGGCGTCTGGACGACATGAGCCTGGGCATCGAGTGCCTGTTGTGCGATGACGCGGCGCTGGCGCTGGACATGGCCCAGCAGCTCGATGGCCTGAACCAGGATCGCAAGTCCATCGAGCAGGGCATGCAGCGTGAGGCGCTGGCCCAGCTCAAGGACCTGCCGGTCGAGTCCATGCCCTATGGCCTGTGCCTGTTCGACGCCGACTGGCACCAGGGGGTGATCGGTATCCTCGCCTCACGGTTGAAGGAGCGTTACCACCGTCCGACCATTGCTTTCGCTGATGCGGGGGAGGGGATGCTCAAGGGGTCGGCGCGTTCGGTAGCGGGGTTTCATATCCGCGATGCGCTGGATGCCGTGGCGGCGCGGCATCCGGCTTTGATCAGCAAGTTTGGCGGGCATGCGATGGCGGCGGGGTTGTCGCTGCCGGCCGAGCACTTCCCGGCGTTTGCCGAGGCGTTCGATGAAGAGGTGCGGCGGCAACTGCGTGAGGATGACCTGACCGGTCGGCTGTTGTCCGATGGCACCCTGGCGGTCGAGGAGTTTCACCTGGACCTGGCGCGGGCATTACGCAATGCCGGGCCGTGGGGGCAGCATTTTCCCGAGCCGTTGTTCCATGGGGTATTTCAGCTGGTCGAACAGCGGGTGGTCGGGGAGCGGCATCTGAAAGTGGTGCTCAAGAGCGAGTGTGGGGTGGTGCGGTTGGATGGGATTGCCTTTGGGGTTGATCGGGAGGTTTGGCCGAATCCTACTGTGCGGTGGGTGGAGTTGGCTTACAAGCTGGATGTGAATGAGTTTCGGGGGAATGAGAGTGTGCAGTTGATGATTGCTCACATGGAAGCTCGGTGATTTTGTTTTGATTGGTTAACTGGTTGTTTTGAGGGTTGTATGCGCATTCATTTGTGATGTCGACGCTTATTCACCTTTCCGCCCTTACGGCGGGTAACTTTTTGAAGGATCAAAAAGTC
>NZ_JANCLM010000047.1:0-47273 GCF_024259445.1 Pseudomonas sp. DVZ6 | reverse complement strand
TCATTTCGGCCTCAATGCCCGAGGCTGCTGACCGCCTGCTTCGCCGCGATCTCCTGCCCGGCACGGGCCAGCTCGTCCGCCGCCTGCAACCAACGCTGGCGATCCACCTGGGCCGGCAGTTGCCGTGGCGACTGCAGCAGCACCGCCCAATTGCCCTCCTTGGCCCACGCCGACTCGAAATCATCGAAGGCCATCAACTGGCGCCGATGCATGCCCGAACGCAGCAGCACCCGCTGCTTGTAGCGGTCGTAGCCGATCAGCACCGCATAGCGCGGCTCGCTCCACCAGGCCGAACCTTCCTGATAACGCAGCAGCACCGGATAACCGGCGGCCACCTGCGCGAGCAGCGCGTCCAGGTGCTTGTCCAGCGGGTAGACCACCCGACCGTACTCACGGGCTACCCGGGGAATGCCGGTGTCCAGCGATTCGGCGGCCTTGGGCAGGCCCAGCGCCTTGTCGAGCAGGCCCGGGGTGATCGGCGCGCCCTGTTGCGACAGCACCGCGGCCAGGGCCATCGAGCCACTGTGGTTGGCGTTGCCGCGGTAGAACGGCACGCTGCTGATCTCGACCCGCTGCGGCAGGCCCTTGAGCGCGGCCGGTGGCGTGCCGGCGCAGCCAGACAGGGTCGCCGCCACCAGGCAGGCGACCAGCAGGCGACGTGGGCCCAGGGCCCGAAACTTGGAGAGCTTTTGCAACGTGGACACTCGCTTGTTCCGCGGCCAGGCAGGCGGCGCCCGACCAAGAACCCCGATCATAGGATGCCGGCGTCCGCGGGTATAGCCCGGCGCGGTCTTGGAACGAAACGGCCCAAGGACTAGACCTTCGGTCAATGGAACGTCACAGCCGACAGGCTAGACTGAAGCTGTGTCTGGATGGCGAGCACGGCTCGCCAGAGAGAAGGAGGCACACATGAGCCTGACAATGGCAATTCTCGTGTTGGTCGGCATGTGGCTCAGCGTCGCGGCGGCCATGCTCTGGGGGGTGTTGCGCATCGTGCGCCGGCATTCCCACCCTCATCACCTGCCACCACAGGCCGTGGCCAAACAGCCCGTGCGTCGCGCACGACGCCATGCCGGGGCGCATTGACCTGAAACCTTCCTGAAAAGCATCGCGGGGCAAGCCCGCTCCCACGCTTTGCACCATTCCCCACCAAGAATGATTCCTGGCGTGGAATGGTGCAAAGCGTGGGAGCGGGCTTGCCCCGCGATGGCCTCAGTCGAGATCAGCCCTCGGCCGCCTCACGCTTCAAGCGCGCCCGGCGCGCCAGGATGTTGAGGATCTCGATCGCGGTCGAGAACGCCATGGCCGCATACACATACCCTTTCGGTACATGGGCGCCAAAGCCTTCGGCGATCAGGGTCATGCCGATCATGATCAGGAAGCCCAGGGCCAGCATCACCACGGTCGGGTTGTCGTTGATGAACTTGGCCAGCGGGTCGGCGGCCACCAGCATCACGATCACGGCGCTGATCACGGCGATGATCATGATCGGCAGGTGCTCGGTCATGCCCACGGCGGTGATGATGCTGTCGATCGAGAAGACGATGTCCAGCAGCAGGATCTGGAAGATCGCCGCGGTGAAGCCGATGGTCACGGCGTTGCCGGCCTTGGACTCTTCCTTGGCGCCATG
Organism: Pseudomonas sp. DVZ6; assembly: GCF_024259445.1. Taxonomy (NCBI): domain Bacteria; kingdom Pseudomonadati; phylum Pseudomonadota; class Gammaproteobacteria; order Pseudomonadales; family Pseudomonadaceae; genus Pseudomonas; species Pseudomonas sp. DVZ6. The sequence goes on along the minus strand of NZ_JANCLM010000047.1, from coordinate 45,643 downwards.
CGGGTCGACGCTTTCGTGGATCTCCTTGGTCGCCTTCCACAGCAGGAACAGGCCACCGGCGATGAGGATCATGTCCTTCCACGAGAACGTGTGGCCGAACACCTCGATCACCGGCTCGGTCAGCTGGACGATCCAGGCCACGGTGCTGAGCAGCGCCAGGCGCATGATCAGGGCCATGCTGATACCAATGCGGCGTGCCTTGGAACGGTAGGCCTCAGGCAGCTTGTTGGTGAGGATCGAGATGAAGATCAGGTTGTCGATGCCGAGCACGACCTCCATGGCCACCAGGGTGGCGAGGGCAACCCAGGCGGTGGGGCTTGCGGCGAGTTCCAGCAAATATTCCATTGGTCAGTCCTGCTCTCAGATGTCCTGGGTGTCTTTCTTGTCGTCTTCGGCCTTGGCCTTCTCGGCATCGCTGCCGATGGCGTCGCTCAGGGCCTGCTGGGCGGCGTCGTTGGTCTTGTCGATGGCCTGCTTGGCGGTTTCGGCGGCCTGGTCGAGCATCTGCTGGGCGGATTTCTCGGCCTGGTCGCAACCGGACATGGCGAACAGGGCCAATACCAGCACCAACGGTGTACCAATGGATTTGAGTTGTAGCATGAGGTCCTCGCTTGTCGAATTCCGGGCGGCGCGTCGTGCGCCTGATGGGGAGGCATTCTAAAGAGGCTGAAACATCCGGAAAATTCGTTTTTTCAGCGTGTATACTTCGGTTTTTACGAACTGAGACAGGCCATGCTCAACTACCGTCAGCTCCATTATTTCTGGGCCGTGGCCAAGACCGGCAGCATCGCCCGCGCCAGCGAGCAGCTGAACCTCACCCCGCAGACCATCAGTGGGCAGATCAGCCTGTTCGAGCAGACCTGGAACCTGGAGCTGTTCCAGCGCGTCGGCCGCCAGCTGGAGCTGACCGAGACCGGGCGCCAGGCGCTGGTCTACGCCGAGCAGATGTTCCAGATCGGCGGCGAGCTGGAAGCCATGCTGCGCGCCGGGCCGCAGGAGCAGATCCTGTTTCGCGTGGGGGTGGCCGACGTGGTGCCCAAGTCCATCGTCTACCGCCTGCTGGCGCCGACCATGGAGCTGGACGAAGTGCTGCGCATCAGCTGCCGCGAGGACAAGCTCGAACGGCTATTGGCGGACCTGGCGATCCAGCGCCTGGACCTGGTGATTTCCGACAGCCCCATGCCCAGCCACCTGGACATCAAGGGCTACAGCCAGAAACTCGGTGAGTGCGGCCTGAGCTTCTTCGCCACGCCCACGTTGGCCGAACGCCTCGACCGCCCCTTCCCCGCCTGCCTGGACGACGCGCCATTGCTGATCCCCGGCCAGGAGACCGTGGTGCGCAGCCGACTACTGCGCTGGCTGGCCGAACAGCAGGTGCAGCCGCGCATCGTCGGCGAATTCGACGACAGCGCACTGATGCAGGCCTTCGGCCAGTCGGGCAGCGGCATCTTCGTCGCCCCCAGCGTGATCGCCGAGGAAGTCTGCCGCCAGTACGGGGTGCGCCTGATCGGCCAGACCGAGGCGGTGAACGAGTCGTTCTACGCCATTTCGGTGGAGCGCAAGGTCAAGCACCCAGGGATCCTGGCGATCACCGAGGGCGCGCGGCGGGAGCTGTTCCACTGGTAACCCGACGGGTACACAGGGTGCGTGGGAGCGGGCTTGACCCGCGATTCAGGCGAAACCGCTTCGGCCAGTGATCGCGGGGCAAGCCCGCTCCCACGCTATGCCCCGCAGGTCTGTGATAAAGTCGCGCGCTTTCACGTAATCGGATTGCGCTGCACATGACCCCCATCCTCCGCCTCATCAACCGCACCGGCCTGGTGACGCAGATCTGCATCGGCCTGGTGGCCGGCATTCTCCTTGCCCTGCTCGCCCCCGCCGTGGCCCGTGACCTGGCGTTCCTCGGCAAGGTCTTCGTCAGCGCCCTGAAGGCCGTGGCGCCGGTGCTGGTGTTCATCCTGGTGATGGCCTCGATCGCCAACCACCGCCATGGCCAGGAAACCCACATCCGCCCGATCCTCTGGCTGTACCTGCTGGGCACCTTCGCTGCGGCGGTGGTGGCCGTGGCGGCGAGCATGCTGTTCCCGTCCAACCTGGCGCTGACCACCAGCGATGCCGCGCTGAGCGCCCCCGGCGGGATCGGCGAGGTGCTGCAGAACCTGCTGCTCAGCGCCGTGGACAACCCGGTCAACGCACTGCTCAACGCCAACTTCATCGGCGTGCTGACCTGGGCCATCGGCCTGGGCGTGGCCCTGCGTCATGCCAACGACACCACCCGCACCGTGGTCGAGGACCTGTCCAACGGCGTCACCCTGATCGTGCGCGTGGTGATCCGCTTCGCCCCGCTGGGCATCTTCGGCCTGGTCAGCGCCACCCTGGCGCAATCGGGCCTGGACGCGCTGCTCGGCTACCTGCACCTGCTCGGTGTGCTGATCGGCTGCATGCTGTTCGTGGCGCTGGTGATGAACCCGCTGATCGTGTTCTGGAAGATTCGCCGCAACCCCTACCCGCTGACCCTGCTGTGCCTGCGCGAGAGCGGCATTACTGCCTTCTTCACCCGCAGCTCGGCGGCCAACATCCCGGTCAACCTGGCGCTGTCGGAAAAGCTCGGCCTGCATGAGGACACCTATTCGGTGTCGATCCCGCTGGGCGCGACCATCAACATGGCCGGCGCGGCGATCACCATCACCGTGCTGACCCTGGCCGCCGTGCACACCCTGGGCATCCCGGTGGACCTGCCGACCGCGGTGCTGCTCAGCGTGGTGGCGGCGGTCTGCGCCTGTGGCGCCTCGGGCGTGGCCGGTGGCTCGCTGCTGCTGATCCCGCTGGCCTGCAGCCTGTTCGGCATCCCCAGCGAGATTGCCATGCAGGTGGTGGCGGTCGGCTTCATCATCGGCGTGCTGCAGGATTCGGCGGAAACCGCGCTGAACTCCTCCACTGACGTGCTGTTCACTGCGGCGGCGTGCCAGGCCATGGAGCAGCGCAGCGCCTGAGGCCGCTGTCGCGGGTCAAGCCCGCTCCCACGCCCTGTGGGAGCGGGCTTGACCCCCGATGCCCCCGGTGATTGCTTAAGCCCGGCGCTTTACCTAGGCTAGTGGCCTTTTCCTCGCAATGAGACAGGGCCATGTCAGAACACGAAACCACCGGCGAAGGCCGTTTCAGCAGCATCGAGATCCGCGTGCTCGGCTCGCTGATCGAGAAGCAGGCCACCAGCCCGGAAACCTACCCCCTGACCCTCAATGCCCTGGTCCTGGCCTGCAACCAGAAGACCAGCCGCGAACCCGTCATGAACCTCTCCCCCGGCCAGGTCGGCCAGGCCCTGCGCGCCCTGGAGAACCAGGAAATGGCACGCCTGCAGATGGGCAGCCGCGCCGACCGCTGGGAGCAGCGGGTCGACAAGGCCCTGGAGCTGGTACCGGCGCAGCTGGTGCTGATGGGGCTGATGTTCCTGCGCGGCCCGCAGACCCTCAGTGAGCTGCTGACCCGCAGCAACCGCCTGCACGAGTTCGATGACACCGAACAGATCCAGCACCAGCTGGAGCGCCTGATTTCACGCGGTCTGGCCCTGCACCTGCCACGCCAGGCCGGCCAGCGCGAAGACCGTTACACCCACGCCCTGGGCGACCCGGCCGAGATCGAGGCGATTCTCGCCGCCCGCCAGCAAGACGGCGGCACCCGCTCCGCCAGCGCGGCGGACGAGCGCATCGAAGCGCTGGAAGCCCGAGTGGCGGCGCTGGAGGCGCGCCTGGCCCAGCTCGAAGGTTGATTCAGGGCTTTTCGGCGTCGGGGAAATTGCGGCAGCTCTTGCGTTCGGCCAGCTCCCGCTCACTGGGGCGCTGGTCGACGAACACGGTGCGGCCGTCGGCGTAGATTTCCAGGTAGCCCCAGTGCAGGTCCTGCTCGGTCTGCCCGGGCTTGGGCGGGACGAGCCACCAGGGTTCGCGGCTGATCAGGTTCATGAGTGGGCTCCAGTGGGGCTGGCGGTAACTTGTGCGGTAACTATAGACAGCCAGGCCTGGCACTCCCGCGCGGATTGTTCCTCCGAGGACAATTATGAAGTGCCCGGCGCACCGATTCTCCCTGCCCGGCGACGGGTCTAATCTCGGTCCTGCAAACCCACTTCCCGCAAGGATCGACCACGATGTCCCGCCCACCACTGCCCCCCTTTACCCGTGAAACCGCCATCCAGAAGGTGCGCCTGGCCGAAGACGGCTGGAACAGCCGCGACGCCGCCAAGGTGGCCCTGGCCTATACCCTCGACACCCACTGGCGCAACCGCGCCGAGTTCTGCAGCAGCCGCGAAGAGGCCCAGGCCTTCCTCACCCGCAAGTGGAACCGCGAACTGGAGTACCGCCTGATCAAGGAGCTCTGGGCCTTCACCGACAACCGCATCGCCGTGCGCTACGCCTATGAGTACCGCGACGACAGCGGCCAGTGGTACCGCGCCTACGGCAACGAGAACTGGGAGTTCGCCGAGGACGGCCTGATGCGCAACCGCCACGCCAGCATCAACGAGCAGCCCATCAGCGAGGCCGAGCGCAAGTTCCACTGGCCGCTGGGACGCCGCCCGGACGATCATCCTGGGCTGAGCGACTTCGGTTTCTGAGGAGCGACGCCGGATCTGCGGGGCCGCTCGACGGCCCCGTTTCAGCTTTAGGAAACGGACTACGTGAGCCTGGGAAACCGTGAGCGCAGCGTTGTGCCAGACTGCAGGTCGACTCCACTCCAGGACAGCCCGATGACCCTCCTTGATGCCTTTTTACAATGTCGGCGCTATGATGCTTCCCATGTGCGCAAGCGGTTTCGCGTTGCGCGGAGGTGTCCAGCGATGGCAGCAAAAGCAAAGAAAGTCTCCGAACGAGACCTCGATGCCCTTGAGCAACAAATCCCCCTGCACGCCAGCGAGGCCACGCATTCGGCCTACCTGCGTGCCCTGCAGGCCAGCCAGCGCGGCGTCCTGTGTGTCGATGAAGGCGAACTGGTGCGCGTCGAGGCCGATGGCGCCCGAACCGTGCTGGGCAAGGCCAGCCCCCGGCGCAAGGTGCGGGTCGGCGAGGTAATCAGCGTGCGCAGGGTCGATGACGAGACGGCCGGCGGGCGTGCCTAGACTGCGGGTTTTCGCGGGGCCCAACGGCTCGGGCAAGAGCACCATCAAGGCCAGCCTGCCTGCGGCGCTGACACGCCTTTTCGTCAATGCCGACGAACTCGAACACGAGGCGAAAGACACCGGCTTCATCGACCTCGCCCCGTTCGGCATTCAGGCCACCCAGGCCGAATTACACGCCTTCCATCTCAAGCATCATCTGATCGCATCCCGGCAGCTGGTTGCGCAGGCGCGGCTGCTGCAACTGCTCAATAACCGGATCGACTACCGCGCGGTGCCGGTGGACTCGTACTTCGCCTCGGTTATCGCCGATTTCATTCGCCAGCGCCTGCTGGAGGCAAAGCAGAGCTTCACCTTCGAAAGTGTCATGTCGCACCCGAGCAAGATCGAATTCATGCGCCTGGCCCAGGCCCAGGGCTATCGCACCTACCTCTACTTCGTCTCGACCGAGAACCCGCGGATCAATATCGAGCGGGTCGCCATTCGCGTGCGCGCCGGCGGGCATCCGGTCAGGGACGACCTGGTACGCAGCCGCTACGAACGTTCCCTCGACCTGCTGCCCGAGGCCATCGCCGCCAGCCATCGCGCCTACGTGTTCGACAACTCCGGCCAGAGCGCGGTTTGGCTGGCAGAAATCACCGATGGCGTGCAGCTGGAATACCGTAACGAAGAAATTCCCGACTGGTTCTTCGAATCCTATGTGGATGAAGTCGAGCGGCCGGCAGAGGTGTAACGATATCCCAAGCCATCCACGACTCCTGTAGGAGCGGCCTTGTGCCGCGAAAGGGGTGCGAAGCGCCTCCAGAACTTGTGCCTCAAGCTGATATCGCCGGGGCCGCTACGCGCCCCTTTCGCGGCACAAGGCCGCTCCTACAGGGAAACGCGCATGGGCTGTCATTCGCCATCACACTCAGCGCCCTCCGAGTTCCCCGATCTTCTCCAACCGTGCCCGCACGATATTGCGGCTGATGTTCAGCAACCGCCCGGTCTGCAACTGGTTGCCATGGCAATAACGGTACGCCGCGCGGAACACGGTCTCCTCGATGTGTTCGTAGAGGTCCGGAATATTCTGCTCGAACAATGCAAGCAAGGCGCTTTCCAGGCTCACCGGCGCCACCGCGCCCGGCGCTGGCAACCCGGTCACCTCCGGCTGCCCCAGCGCCTGTGGGCGCATGTCCACCAGGTGCAGGTCCCCCGGCGCCACCTGCTGCTGGCGGCACACCAGCAGCGCATGGTGAATGGCGTTCTCCAGTTCGCGGATGTTGCCCGGCCAGCTATGCGCCAGCAGCTTGCGCTCGGCCTCGATGCTCAGGCTGGCGCGCTCGTAACCCAGGCGCCGGCAATGCTCCTCGATGAAGAACTCGGCCAGCGGCAGGATATCCCCGGGCCGTTCGCGCAGCGGCGGCAGACGGATGGTCGCCACGTGCAGGCGGTAGAACAGGTCTTCACGAAAGTGCCCGGCCACCACGGCGTCGGCCAGGTTGACGTTGGTCGCCGCCACCAGGCGCACGTTGATCGGCACCGGGGTGCGCGAGCCGAGGCGCACCACTTCACGCTCCTGCAGCACGCGCAGCAGCTTCACCTGCATGTTCAGCGGCAGGTCGCCGATCTCGTCGAGAAACAGCGTCCCGCCGTTGGCGGCCTCGAACCAGCCGGCCTTGTTCGAGGTGGCGCCGGTGAAGGCGCCCTTCTCGTGGCCGAACAGCTCGCTCTCCACCAGGGTCTCGGCGAAGGCGCCGCAGTTCACCGCGACGAAAGGCTCACTATGACGGCGACTGAGCTTGTGGATATGGCGGGCCACCAGCTCCTTGCCGGTGCCGGTCTCACCAATGATCAGGGTGTTGGCTTCGCTGGGGGCCAGGCGCTCGATGCGGCTGAGCAGCTCCTGGGAGCGCGGGTCCTTGAACACGAGCACGGTGGCGCGCACGGATTTGGTCAGCTCGCGGGCATTGGGATGGGTAATCAGCGACATGGGGGCATTCCTGGCAGTGTGTGCGCGCCCTCATAGTGCATGAAACAAGTTAGACCGAAAAATTATTAATAAATATTTATATATTCGATTAGTGAATATATAGAAAACCAATCGTTGCAGTGCTGCTGGAGCAGCAACCGGTCAGCAACGGCCTGCCTGCCGATCAGCACCCCGAACCGCGCGCCAATGCCTTCACTGTAGCGCCTAGCCCTTGTCGCACAAGGGCTGCAGCCCTGCCCGCAGCGCCCTGGCATGCATTTCGCTCCTGCCTGACAAACGCCTGGGCCGCCCAAACACGCGGCCCGCACACTGTCGGGAGCGCAACATCATGAAAATCCTCTGGCGCCATGGCCTCGCCCTGCTCGGCCTGCTGTTGAGCCTCACCACCTGGGCCGGCGAACCGCCCAAATCCGTGCGTATCGCCATCGTTGCCTTCACCCAGGGCGGCGTGCCGGTGTTCGGCGGCATCCCCGGGCGGGTGATCGAGGATGGCTGGCTGACCCAGCAGCTCGCCCAGCGCGGCATCAGCCTGGACTGGGTCGCCCTGCCCCACGCCGGCGCCGGTCCGCAGATCAACGAAGGCTTCAGCAACGACAGCCTGGACTTCGCCGTGCGCGGCGACCTGCCCTCAGTGATCGCCGGCGCCGGCAACGTGCCGGGCAAGCTGGTGGTGCCCGGTGGCAGCGGCAACAACGTGTACCTGGTGGTGCCGGCCAACTCCAGCGCCCGCAGCATCCAGGACCTCAAGGGCAAGCGCCTGGCCCTGCACCGTGGCCGGCCATGGGAGTTCGCCTTCAGCAACTTCCTCGTAAGCCAGGGGCTGCAACTGAACGACTTCAAGATCGCCAACCTCAACCCGCAGGTTGGCGCGGCGGCGGTGTCCGCGGGCAAGGTGGATGCGGCGGTGCTGCTCAACGAAGCCTATGCCCTGGAAGACAAGGGCGTGGCGCGCATCCTCTGGTCGACCAAGCAAGGCGCCGACGACTGGCGGCTGGTCTCGGACCTGTGGGCCACCGACCGCTTCGTCGAGCAGCACGCCGACCTCACCCAGCTGGTGGCCACCGCCTGGGTCAAGGCCGCCTGGTGGATCTCCCAGGAGCAGAACCGCGACGCCTACTACAAGTTGTCGTCCCGCGCCGGCGTGGCCGAGAGCGTGCTGCGCCGCGACGACCAGGACGACCCGGTGGCCTGGCAGGCGCGCTGGGCGCCGAAGAGCGATGCCCAGCTCAAGGCCCATTACCAGGCTCTGGCCCGCTACGCCCTGGACAACCGCCTGATCCGCACGCCCTACGACATCGGCCCGGACCTGGCCACCGGTTTCACCCGCCAGGCCCTGAGCGACCTGCAGCTCACCCATTACTGGCCGTCCCTCGACGCCCAGCTCAGCCAACACTGATCAAGAGATCCGCCCATGAAACTGCCCGTTACATTCGCCCTGGGGTTGTCAGCCCTGGCCTTGTCCATCGCCGCCGTGGCCGCCGACACCTTCGCTCCCAAGCCCGACCCGCAGCAGGGCGACGGCCGGGTCTCGGCCTTCTACACCTGGAGCAAGGCCATCCCGGCCACCCCCGGCAAGCTGCTGCGCAGCGAGCCGCTGGACAGCGCCCTGAGCCTGCCCAACGCCGCCAGCGCGCAACGCATCCTCTACACCTCGCTGGACGGCATCGACGGCAAGACGCCGATCGTGGTCTCCGGCGCGCTGTTCATCCCCAAGGGCAAGGCGCCCGCCGGCGGCTGGCCGGTGGCCAGCTGGGGCCACGGCACCGTGGGTGTCGCCGATATCTGCGCGCCGTCCTGGGCCGGCCGTTCGTACCGTGATGTGCAGTACCTCAACCGCTGGCTCGACGAGGGTTATGCCATCGTCGCCACCGATTACCAGGGCCTGGGCGTGCCCGGCGGCCACCCGCTGCTGAACAACCGCATGGCCGCCTACGGCATCCTCGACGCGGCCAGGGCCGTGGTCGCCGGCGTGCCGGGCCTGGCCAACAAGGTGCTGATCGTCGGCCAGTCGCAAGGCGGCGCCGGGGCCTTCGCTGCCGGTGCCTATGCGGCCACCTATGCGCCGGACCTGGGGGTGAAGGGCAGCATCGGCACCGGGGTGATCTACACCATCGGCGCGCAGAACGTTGGCGAGCAGGATGTGAACAAGGTCGACCCGGCGCTGGCCTACGGTTTCTACACCCTGCTGGCGGCGCAGCAGTACGACCCGAGCATCGACCCGCGCGACTTCTACACCGACAAGGCCCTGCCGCTGTTCGAGCAGGCGCGCAGCAGTTGCCTGTCCGCCCTGGTCAGCGATGTGGTCGGCAGCGGGCTGACCCCGGCCAATGCCAAAAAAGACTATCAGGGCGACCAGCTCAAGGCCTGGCTGGCCCAGGTGTCGTACCCGACCCTCAAGCTGGCGCAACCGATCTTCATCGGCACCGGTGCCGAGGACAAGACCCCCGCCGCCAGCACCCAGGTGGCGCTGATGCAGGACGCCTGCAAGGCCGGTTCCGTGGTCCAGGGCCACCTGTACAAGGGCCTGGGCCACAGCGAGACGGTCAACGCCTCGCTCCGGGACTCGATCCCGTTCGCCCGTCAGGTCATCAGCGGCCAGCCCGTCACCCCGATCTGCAACCCCAGTGTCCAGTAAGCCAGGAGCACGACCATGAGCCTCGAATTCTTCACCCGCCTGCCGCTGCACGGCGAGACCCAGTTCCTCCCGGGCGACCCGCGCAACCGCGGCGACTGGCATGCCGGCGGCCCCAGCACCGGGGCCGTCTCGGGCTTCGCCGTGGGCGATCACTTCAGCTACATCGACTACCTCGGCCAGGTGGCCCGCGCCGCCGAGATCAACGGCTTCGGCGGCGCGCTGATGGTCAACGCGCCGACCGGCGAGGAGCCGTGGACAGTGTGCTCGCTGCTGGCCCGCGAGACCCGCACGCTGAAGTTCGTCACCGCCTTCCAACCCTACCACTACACGCCCTGGGTGGCGGTGCAGCAGGCCGCCACCTACCAGCGCGCCACCGGCAACCGGCTGGTGTGGAACATCATCAACGGCGGCTCGGACGCGATCCAGCGCCAGGTCGGCGACTTCGAAGGGCACGATGAGCGCTACGCCCGCGCCACCGAGTTCATGGACGTGGTGCGCGGTTACTGGCACAACCCCGACTTCCACTACCAGGGCCGCTACTACAGCGCCGAAGGCGGTGGCCTGCGCGGGCCGTTGAAGAAGGCCGAGCTGCCGCTGATCTGCACCGCGGGCTCGTCCGAGGCGGCCCGGGAGTTCGCCGCCCGGCACGCCGACTTCTACCTGATGCGCGCCGAGCACCCCGACGAAATCGCCGCGCTGATCGCCGATATCCGCGCACGCGCCTTGAAGCACGGGCGCAGCGATATCCGTTTCGGCCTGTCGATCGATGTCATCACCCGCGACACCGAGCACGCCGCGCTGGCCGAGGCCAAGCGCTTCTTCGACGAGGGCGTGGCCAAGGGCACGGTCAAGGCCCGCGCCGCCCATGCCGGGCTGCGCACCGCGCGCAAGCTGAGCTACGAGCACGAATACGCCGAGCAAGACGAAGCGCGTGCCTTCGACGACTTCTTCATCCATCCCAACGTGTGGACCGGTTTCGGCTACATCGGCATCCCGCCGGGCTGCGCCCTGGTCGGCAGCCACGCCAACGTGGTGGCGCGGATCCGCGAATACCATGCCATCGGCATCGACCTGTTCTTCCTCGCCGGCTACCCACACCTGGAGGAGGCCTACCGCCTCGGCGAACACATCCTGCCGCATTTCCGTGAGCAACGCGCCCCGCTCACCCGTCCGAGCCAGGCCTGACCTCGGCGCAGCCAGAGCGCTCGCTGTTCAGTGCCTGGCGCTTCGGGAATATCTGGCTAAAAGGCTGGGCACTGCCCCCTGTAGGAGCGGCCTTGTGCCGCGAAAAGGACGCGCAGCGGCCCCGGGAGCTGCGCACTGGCCTAGATTGTCGGGGCTGCTCTGCAGCCCTTTCGCGGCACAAGGCCGCTCCTACAGTGCGCCCAACCGCAGGCGCAGGTGGCCTGCAGGGTGCCATAGATCGGTTGTTCTGCCGTCACCTTTGGCGTTTGAGGCAGGGATATGGCATAAATCGCCATATCCCTTCATTACCTGGAGCACAGCATGGCCACTCACAATGTGATTGTCCCAGGCCCCATGGAGCAGACCATCGAAGAACTTGTGCAAACGGGTCGCTACCAGAACTTCAGCGAAGTGGTGCGTGCGGGCCTACGCATGCTCATCGATCACGAAGCTCAGGAGCAGGCGCGCCTCGAGGCCCTGCGTACCGCTGCCAGCATCGGCATCATGCAACTGAACGCCGGTCAGTTCGATGAGGTCGACCTGGACAATCTGGATGAGTACCTGGGGAGCCTGGGGCAGGCTGACAAAGAATGACCACAGCAACGATCCGCCTGTCTCACGCGGCTCGTAATGACATCAGCGAAATTCTTCGTTTCACCCAGGTGCAGTTCGGTGACGCTGCACGGCGACGCTACCAAGGGCTGCTCCAGGCGGCATTGCGTTCGATCAGTGAAGCACCGGAGCAAGCGGGCAGTTGCAAACGTGCGGAGGTCGCGGCTGGCCTGCGCAGCCTTCACCTGATGCATTGCCGCAGCGTGTCCAAGGCAGGACGAGTCGCACGCCCCAGGCACCTGATCCTCTATCGACAACAGATGGATCAGGTCGTCGAAGTCGTACGTGTCCTTCACGACGCGATGGAGCTGTCGAAGCACCTCCCGCAAGATATCCCCCGCTAAACGGACGACGCTCACGGGCGAGCGGAACAATCACCTCCCCCGATGCACACTCGGCGAGTGCCAGGAATAGGGGCAGTCGGGAGTGGTGAGGTTCTCGAGGATCTTGACCTCCATGCGCGAAAGGTGGGGTATCAGTTGCGACGGTCGATGCCGGGCACCAGGCCCAGTTCGCTGGCGCGCTCGTACAGGCCGCTCATCTTCCACTGCTGGGTGAGCACACCCGGGCCGTAAGGACGCGAGCCGCCGAGGGCGTCGGCGAGCAGCTGGATCTGCGCGCCCTCCTCCAGCAGCAGGATGAATTCGGCGGTGGCGCGCAGGCCCTGCTTGCCCCACACGGTGGCGCCGCCGTTGGCCTCGAGAATGGCCAGGTTGAACGGGTTGGCGGCGATCTGCTCGAGGATGAAATCCACCTCGGCCTGGCGGCGGTCGATGTACACCGGCAGCTCGCGGGCCAGCTGGTAGCGCTGCACCGGCACGTAGTGGAACGGCAGGCTGCGGTGGGTCTGGGCCCAGGCGCCGAGGTAGGGGCTGTGCACGTGGGACACGGTAGTGATGTCGGCGTGGGTCTGGAACAGCTTGGTGTAGCGGCCCAGCCCTCCCTTGCCCTTGCCGAGGATGACATTGCCGGCAAAGTCGCTGACGGTCGCCTCCAGCGGTTTGCGGTGGTTCCACGGGCCGCCGTAGTTCACCGACACCAGCAGTTCCTCGCCGGGTACCCGCTCGATGAAGCCGACGGTGCCGTTGGCGGTGATGGTGCGGGTTTCGCGGAACACGCTGAAGGCCGCTTCTGCCTCGGCCAGCACCTGGTCGGTGAAGGCTTGCAGCTCGGTGCTGAGGGGGCGTTCGTTGATCAGTACGGTCATGGTCGGTCTCCGGTATCAGGCGCGGCGCTGGGCCAGCAGGTCATGGGCGGCTTGCAGGGGACGGTGGTCGACCCAGTCGGCGAGGTCGAAGTCGCGTTCCAGGAAGCCATGCAGGTTGAGGAAGGTCTTCTGGGTGTCGAGGTAGGCCAGGCGCTGGGGCGACAGGTCCGGTGCCAGGGTGGTGTGGAAGTCGCCGCGATAGGCTTCGGCCACGCCCTGGCTGCCGGCGCGGGTCTCGTCCTCGAGAATGCCGTTGAGCGCGTCGCGGTTGCCGGCGGCCCAGTCGGCGGCGCGCAGGGTCTGGGCGAGGAAGCGCGTTACCAGGTCGAAATGCTCGTCGAGCAGGCGCTGGTGCACGGTGATCGGCCGCGGCGTGCCGTTGTTGATGCGGTGGCGCGGATCAGGCAGGGCATCGAGGTCGATGCCCACCACCAGGCCCAGGCGGCGGGCGGCATCGGCGGCGGCGGCGCCCTTGACGTACACCGCATCCACCTCACCGCGCACCAGCGGATCCAGGCCCGACCACAGCCGTTGCAGGCCCAGTTGCGGGGTGCCGGCATCGAACTGGTCGAGCAGCGCCACCTCCACCAGATGCACGTCATCGAAGCCCAGGCCGGCCGAGGCCAGCGCGCCTTTGTAGCCATGCAGGCTCATGGCCCGGGCGATGCTGCCGGGGCGGTTGTCGCCCCAGGCCGGCAGGGCCAGGCGCTTGCCGCGCAGGTCTTCAGGGCGGCGGATGTCGCTGTCGGGGCGGACCAGGATGGTCTGCCACTCCTCGATCCAGGTCAGGCCGATCAGCCGTGTCGGCGCACCGGCGGCGCGGGCGGCCAGGGCCGGCAGGTTGCCGCCCTCGCGGAACAGGCCGGGAAGCTGGTGATCGTAATGGTGATGGCCGAGCTGGCGGGCCTCCTGCAGGGTATCGATGGGCAGGCCGTCGGCGGCGAATTCATCTTGCAGCCAGCCGAGCTTGTAGGCGATGCCCGAGGCAGTGGGTACCGGGCAGCGGGTGAACCAGAGGCGCTCCAGGGTTTCAGGTTTGGGAGTGGCTTGAGCGAGGGTCATGGGTGGCTCCTTGGACGTCGTGCAAGGACCGTTGCAGCGCTCGTGCCAAGGGCTGGGATGCCCGGAATACCGGGCTTTTCGGTGATGGCCAGAGTGGCGACTGCTGATCAGGATGCAGGATTGCGGCGCGGGTGTTGCCTGATCAGCAGAAGCGACGATCAGAGGTGCTGCTGGAGCAGCAAGGGTGCGCTGAAAGCTCGGTACTGCGTGGGCTTCAGGGCTGTGGCAAAGAAGTTGCTCTGGCGTTTGCAGGCATCGCGGGGCAAGCCCGCTCCCACACCGACCCGCGATGGGCCATACACTGCCACCGAGGTAACCCATGACCACCATCGAACACCCGCCAGCCCGGCGCATCACCCGCGAATCCGAAGCCATCGACATCGCCCGCCAGGTCGCCGGCGAAATCGCCGCCCTCGCCGCCGACCCGGGCAACAACCGGCCACTGCCCCGCCGCCAGGCCGAGCTGCTGTCGAGCAGCGGCCTCACCGCCATCGGCGTGCCCACGCAGTTCGGCGGCCTCGGCGCCTCGGTCGCGACCATCGTCGAGACCGTGCGCCTGATCTCCACCGCCGATGGCGGCGTCGGCCAGCTGCTGCAGATCCACAACGTGATGCTGCGCGGCGTGCTCGGCGGCTACCCCGACGAGGTCCGCGACCGCGTGCTGGCCGATGTGCTGGCCGGCAAGCGCCTGGGCAATGCCCTGGCCGAGGTCGGCGGCAACAACAAGTTCGCCCTCAAGACCCGCGTCGAACGCCGCGCCGACGGCAAGCTGGTGCTCAATGGCAGCAAGTTCTACTCGACCGGCGCCTACCTGGCCGAGTGGATCTCGCTGACCGCCGCCAGCGAGGACGGTGGCGCCGGCGTGCTGCTGCACCGCGACACCCCCGGCCTGACCCTGGTCGATGACTGGGACGCCTTCGGCCAGCAGCACTCGGTGAGCGGCACGGTGAAGTTCGACGAGATCGTCCTCGACGAACGCTTCGTCACCTTCCGTAGTGGGCCGATGAAGCGCACCGGCCTGACCTTCCCGCAGATCCTTCACGCCGCCATCGACAGCGGCATCGCCGCCGGCGCCCTGCAGGCGGCGGTGGACTACCTGCGCGAGCACGCCCGGGCCTGGGTCGAGAGCGGCGTCGAACGGGCCAGCGACGAGCCGCACATCATCCGCCAGGTCGGCGAATACGCCGTGGCCCTGCGCGGCGCCGAGTCGGTGCTGCGCGAGGCGGCGCGGGTGTTTGACGCCCATGAGCGCGACCCGGCGGACAAGGCGCTGGAGGATGAGCTGATCCTCTCGGTGGCCACCGCCCGGGCGCATGCCGATGGCGCGGCGCTGAAGATCGCCAGCGACCTGTTCTCGCTGCTGGGGGCCAGCGCCTCGCTGAGCAAGTGGAACCTGGACCGTTTCTGGCGTGATGCCCGGGTGCACACCACCCATGACCCGATCCGCTGGCGCCTGCACAACGTCGGTAACTACTACCTCAACGGGGTGGATCCGGGGGAGTACACGGCAGTGCTCAATGCCAAGGAAGCGCAAGGCGCTACACGTCGCTGAGGGGTTGCGCCCTTGGGGCTGCTGCGCAGCCCTTTCGCGGCACAAGGCCGCTCCTACAGAGACCGCGCGATTCCTGTAGGAGCGGCCTTGTGCCGCGAAAGGGGCGCGCAGCGCCCCCGGCGACCTCGAAGACCTCCCGCCACCACCAGACCCGAGCCCTGCATGACCTCCAGACACCCCCTCCTGCGCGCCCTGGCCATCTACCGCGAGATGCCCTGGCGCTTCACCCTGGTCACCACCCTGTACATCGCCGGCAACCTGGGCCTGGCCTGGCAGCAATGGCTGATCGGCCACGCGGTCGACGATGTCGGCGCCGGCCGCGCCGTGACCCGCCTGGCCGACGGCAGCCTCGACGCCAGCCTGGGCTGGCACTGGCTGTGGACCCTGCTGGCCATCGCCCTGGCCCGCGGCCTGCTGCAGTACGCCGCCGCAGTGCTGTCGCTGGTGCTCAGCCAGGCCCTGCTGACGCGCCTGCGCGAACGCATTCTCGAACAGGTCCAGGCCCTGCACCTGGGCTACCACTGGCGCCATGGCATGGGCGAGCTGGTGACCCGCACCACTCGCGATGCCGACAAGGTGCGCGATGCGCTGATCACCTTCTGGCGACAGATCGTCGAGACGCCACTGGTGGTGCTGGCGGCGGTCGGCCTGCTGGGCTGGTACGACCCGCTGCTGGGCCTGGTGCCGTTGCTGCTGACCGGTGCCGGGCTGTGGCTGTTCGTACGTCAGACCGAGCGCCTTGTCACCCTTGATCGGGCAGTTGCCTCGGCGTATGACCAGGTCAGCCAGGATCTGGCCGAAGGTATCGGCGGCGTGCGGGTGATCAAGGCGTTCGGCCTTGAGCAACGGCGCATCGCTCGTTTCGCCGAGCAGGTGACACTGTTCAGCGGCCACGCCCGTGCGGCGCTGGCCTACGCCAGCTCGCGCATTCCGTTGCCGCAGGCGGTGGTCGCCCTCGGCCATGTATGGATCCTGGTGTACGGCGCCCACCAGGTGGCCGCCGGCCGCCTGGGCATCGGCGAGCTGGTGACCTCGCTGCTGGTAGCCACCACCCTGGTGTTCCGCATCGAAGGCATCGGCCGGGTCATGCAGACCTTCGCCGACGCCCGCGCCAGCGCCGAACGCATCTGGCAACTGCTCGACGAACGCCCCGCCATCATCAGCGGTCAGTGCGCACTGCCCGAAGGGCCGTTGGGCCTGAAGCTGGAGCAGGTGCGCGTACGTGCGCCGGATGCCGGCCGCGACCTGCTGCACGGCTGCTCGCTGCAACTGCGCCCCGGCGAGGTGGTGGCGCTGGTCGGCGCCACCGGCAGCGGCAAGAGCCTGCTGGCCAGCCTGCTGCCGCGCCTGGCCGAGGTGGACGGTGGCAGCGTGCGGGTCGGCAGCGACGCTCACGGCTGGCACGATGTGCGCGACCTCGACCTGGCGGCCTTACGCCGCCGGGTGCAGGTGCTGGCGCAGGAAAGCTTCCTGTTTTCCGACTCGCTCGCCGCCAACCTGCGCCTGGCCGCGCCCGACGCCAGCGACAGCGAGCTGCGCGAGGCCCTGCGCCAGGCCGCCGCCGAGGACGTGCTGGAGCGCCTGCCCCACGGCCTGGATACGCCACTGGGCGACCGTGGCGTGACCCTTTCCGGCGGCCAACGCCAGCGCCTGTGCCTGGCCCGCGCCCTACTCGGCGCGCCCGACATCCTGTGCCTGGACGACGCCACCAGCGCCCTGGACGCCCAGAGCGAGCGCCGCGTGCTCGACAACCTGCGCCGTCAACGCAGCCAGACCGGCCGTGCACCGACCCTGCTGTTGATCACCAGCCGCCTGTCCACCCTGTTGCTGGCCGACCGCGTGCTGCTGCTCGACGGCGGGCGCATCCGCGCCAGCGGCAGCCACGCCGAGCTGACGGCAAACAACGCCCACTACCGCGACCTGCTGGGGATCGAGCATGGCTGAAAGCGAAATCGACATCGAACAGCGCCTGGCCCGCCAGGCCCTCGACCGCGGCATGCTGGGCCGTTTGCTGCCGCTGCTGCGGCCGATCCGTGGGGCGATCCTGAGCGTGATCGGCCTGGAGCTGCTGCTGGTGTTCACCGTGTTCCTGCGGCCGTGGTTCGTCCGCGAGCTGCTCGACCGCGGGCTGATCCAGAACGCCGGCCACTGGCTGCTGGACGAGCGCCTGGTGCTGTGGCTCGGCCTGGGCCTGGCCGCCAGCTGGCTGGGCCGCTTCCTGCTGGCGGGCATCTCGCAGTTGATTGCTGGCGGTGCCGCCATCGGCGTGCTCAACGCCCTGCGCGTGCAGGTGTTCGCCCATGTCCAGGCGCTGTCGGTGAGCTACTTCGACCAGACCCGCGCCGGGCGCATCATCGCCCGTGCCGACCGCGACGTCGACGCGCTGGAACCGTTGCTGGTGCAAGGCCCGCCGGAGCTGCTGGGCGCCCTGTTGCGCTGCGGCCTGGCCGGGGTGATGCTGTGGCGCATCGAGCCGAGCTTCTTCTACAGCCTGGCGGCCACCGTGCCACTGCTGGCACTGGCCACCTGGCGCTTCAAGCGGGTGTCGCAGCGCAACTGGGCCAAGGTCGCCGAGCAGCGCAGCCGCTTCACCGCGCACCTGGTCGAAAGCGTCAGCGGCGTGCGGCTGATCCAGCAGTGCGGGCGCGAGGCCAGCAACCAGCGGCGCTACCGGCAGCTGCTGGAGGTGTTCAACCAGGCGCTGATCCGCGGCAGCCTGCGCACCGGCTGGTTCGCGCCGTTCACCGCGCTGCTGGGCACGGCGGGCATGGCCGTGCTGTTGCTGGTGGGCGCCTTCGGCCTGGCCGAAGGCCGGGTGAGCGTCGGCCAGGTGGCCGAAAGCCTGTTCTACGTGTTCCTGTTCCTCGGCCCGCTGCAGGAGCTGTCGGACCTGTTCGAGCGCTACGCCACCGGCAGCGCCTCGGCGCAGCGCATCTTCCTGCTGCTCGACACCCGCGCCCAGGTGCTCGACCCCGCGCAACCACGGGCGCTGGGCCGGGCCCGTGGCCAGGTGGACTTCGCGCAGGTCGGCTTCGCCTACAACGCCAGCGCCCGCCCGGTGCTCGACGGGCTCGAGCTGCATATCCCGGCGGGTGAAGTGCTGGCCATCGTCGGCCCCTCGGGGCATGGCAAGAGCACCCTGGTGCAGTTGCTCACGCGCTTCTATGACGTGCAACGCGGGGCGGTGAAGCTCGACGGCATCGACCTGCGCGAGCTGGCCCAGCACGACCTGAGGCGCAACGTCGGCGTGGTGCTGCAGGACAACGTGCTGTTCAGCGGCACCCTCCTCGACAACCTGCGCCTGGCCCGGCCCGGCGCCGACGACGCCCAACTGATCGCCGCCGCCCGCGAACTGGGTGCCGACGAGGTGCTGGAGCGCCTGCCGCTGGGCTACCACACCGAAGCCGGCCCGCTGGGCAGCCACCTGAGTCACGGTCAGCGCCAGCTGGTGTGCCTGGTGCGCGCCTATCTGGCCGACCCTGCGGTGCTGGTGCTCGACGAAGCGACCTCGGCGGTCGACGTGCACACCGAGCGGCGCATCCAGCAGGCGCTGCGCCGGCTGTGCCAGGGCCGCACGGCGATCATCATCGCCCACCGCCTGGCGACCATCCGCGACGCCGACCGGATCGCCGTGGTGCGCCATGGGCAGGTGGTCGAGCTGGGCCGGCATGCCGCGCTGGTGGAGGCCGGCGGGGTGTATGCAGGGTTGTACGCGGCGTATCTGCGCAGTGCCGGGGAGCAGGTTGGCGGAACCACGCAACCCGTGTAGGAGCGGCCTTGTGCCGCGAAAGGGCTGCACAGCAGCCCCAGGATCTCAGGGTAACGCACATATCGCCGGGGCTGCTGCGCAGCCCTTTCGCGGCACAAGGCCGCTCCTACAGGGAAATTGCGTTCCCCTGCTGCTCACCGGGCAACGGCTGCTGCCTGACTGCTGCCACAGCAGCACCCCACCCTTGCCACCCCACGCCGTTCCGGCCCTGCAGTGCCATGGCACAGCCGTTGCACCACCCTCCCCATCGACCACCTCCCCTTCAGGAGCCCCCATGACCACCGAATTCTTCTGGCGCCTGCCCCTGGGCACCGACGGCCCGCAACTCTCCACCGACCGCCACACCCGTGGCAACCCGCAGCACCGCCCGGGCCACATCGCCCCCGGCCGCCTGCCCGGCGGCGAGGCCGACGGCTTCACCTACATCGACTATATCGCCCAGGTGGCCAAGGCCGCCGAGCTGGCCGGTTTCGAAGGCGCCCTGCTGCCCACCGGCCCCGAGCCATGGATCGCCGCCGCGGCCCTGGCCCGCGAGACCCGGCGCATCCGCTTCCTGATCGCCTTCCAGGCCACCTGGACCCTGCCGGCCTACGCCGCGCAGCAGGCGGCGATCCTGCAGAACCTCAGCGGCGGGCGGCTGGACTGGAACATCATCACCGGCGGCAACCCGGCCAGCCAGCGCGCCAACGGCGACTTCCTCGAACACGACCTGCGCTACAAGCGCACCGGCGAATTCCTCGACGTGATCCAGGGCCTGTGGGCCAACGACAGCTTCTCCTACGAAGGCGACATCTACCGCCTGGAGCACGGCAGCCTGCCGCCGGGCCTGGCCCACGAGCGCAAGCCCGGGGTGTACTTCTCCGGCTTTTCCGACGCCGCGCTGGAGGTCGCCGCCCGCCACGCCGACGTCTACCTGAACTGGGCCGAGCCGATCGACAAGCTCAAGCCGCATCTCGAGCGGGTGCGCGAACTGGCCGACAAGCAGGGCCGCACGGTGCGCTTCGGCCTGCGCGTCGACCTGTTCGCCCGCGAAACCGAAGAGCAGGCCTGGCGCGAGCTGCGCCAGCAGTTCGAACGCCTCGAAGGCAAGAGCAGCGCCATCGCCAAGGGTTTCGCCAGCGGCTCCGACTCGGTCGGCGGCGCGCGCCAGGCAGCCTATCACCAGCACCTGCAGGACTTCGACGAACTGAAGCTGGCGCGCAATCTCTGGGCCGGCTTCGCCAAGGCCAAGCCCGGCCCGACCGTGGGCCTGGTGGGCAGCCACCAGAACATCGCCGAGCGCCTGGCCGAATACCGCGACGCCGGCTTCTCGACCTTCATCCTGGCGGCCAACCCGCACCTGGAAGAGGCCCTGCGCATCGGCCAGGAAGTCCTGCCGCTGGTGCAGCAGGCCGCCGCCACGCCGCTCAAGGCCAGCGCCTGAGGAGAACGACCATGAGCCAACCCCTCGACACCCTCTGGTACACCCGCTGTCCGGTGCCCACCGGCCTGGGCATCGCCGTGCAGCAAGGCTGGCTGCAGCAGGACTTGTCCGCTCTGGGTACCCGCGTGCAGTCGCTGCGCGAAGCCGACGAACAGGCCGTGCGCGAATCGCACTTCGACCACACGCTGCGCAACTCGGTGCGTCACGGCGGCAGCATCCCGGCGATCTGGGCCCGCGCCCAGGGCCGCGAGACCCGTGTGCTCGGCCTGTCCTGGGCCGACGAGGCGCAACTGATCCTGACCCGCCCGGACAGCGCCATCCACACGGTGCAGGACCTCAAGGGCCAGCGCTTCGGCCTGCCCGACTGGAGCGCGGCGCAGATCGACTTCACCCGCGCCCAGGCCCTGCGCGGCCTGGAAAACGCCCTGAAGCTGCACGGCCTGCAGGTGGGCGACCTGCAACTGGTCAACTACCGCTACCACGGCACCTTCAGCGACCGTCCGGTGCGCAATGTCGCCGGCACGCCGGTGTCCACCGGCCAGGGCGAGGGCCGCAACCTAGAGCTGGCCGGCCTGCTGCGCGGCGAGGTGGACGCGATCTTCCTCAAGGGCGCCAGCGCCGTGCAACTGGCCCACGCCTTCGGCCTGCGCACCGTGATCGACACCGGCAGCCACCCCGACCCGCTGATCCGCAGCAACAACGGCACGCCGCGCACGCTGGCGGTGGACAGCCATCTGCTCGAACGGCACCCGCAGGTGGCCCGCACGCTGCTGTCCAGCGTGCTGCGCGCCGAGCACTGGGCGCAGCAGCACCCGGACGAGACCCGTCGCTACCTCGCCCGCGAAACCAACAGCAGCGAATACTGGGTCGGCATGGCCTATGGCAATGACGCCCACCTGCGCCTGCGCACCGCCCTGGACGAACAGGCCATCGACGCGCTGCAGGACTTCGTGCAGTTCCTCGCGCGCTGGCGCTTCATCCCGGCCAGCTTCGCGGTACGCGACTGGATCGACCGGCAGCCGCTGGACGCGCTGCTTGCCGCCCCTTCTGCCATGGACAGGAAACCCGTCGCCTTATGAGCAAGCCCCTGGAAACCCTCTGGTACACCCACAGCCCGGTACCCACCGGCCTTGGCATCGCCGTGCAGTCCGGGCGCCTGGCCCAGGCCTTCGCGCCGTTCGGCACGCGCATCCAGTCGCTGCGCGAGTCCAGCGAGCGCGAGGTGCGCGAGGCCCACTACGACCACCACCTGCAGAACTCGGTGCGCCACGGCGGCAGCATCCCGGCGATCTGGGCCTACGCCAGCGGCGTCGAGACCCGGGTGCTGGGGCTGAGCTGGATCGACGAGGTACAGCTGATCCTCACCACTGAAGAAAGCGGCGTACGCGGCATCCGCGACCTGAAGAACCGCCGCTTCGGCCTGCCCAAGTGGGCCAACGTGCAGATCGACTTCACCCGCGCCCAGGCCCTGCGCGGCCTGGAGAACGCGCTCAAGCTCGAAGGCCTGAACGTGGCCGACGTCGAGCTGGTCGACTACCCCTACGGCGGCACCTACAGCGATGAACCCAAGCAGCATTTGTACGGCTCGGAGGTGGCACTGGACACCCGCCGCGTGAGTCGGCGCAACAACGAGCTGATCGGCCTGCTGCGCGGCGACATCGACGCGATCTTCCTCAAGGGCGCCCACGCGGTGCAGCTGGCCCACGAGTTCGGCCTGCGGGTGGTGGTCGACACCGGCAGCCACCCCGACCCGCTGATCCGCAGCAACAACGGCACGCCACGCACGCTGACAGTGGACACCCACCTGCTGCACGAGCATTTCGAGGCCAGCCGCACCCTGGTCGACACCGTGCTGCGCACCGAGCAATGGGCCTGGGCCAACCACGAGGACACCCGGCGCTTTCTCGCCCGCGAGCTGAACACCAGCGAGTACTGGGTGGCGGCGGCCTATGGCGAGGATGCCCACCGGCGCCTGCGCACGGCGCTGGATGGCCGCTCCATCGCGGCGTTGCAGGACTTCAGCGAGTTCCTTCATCGCTGGGGGTTCATCCCGCGGCGCATCGATGTGCGCGAGTGGATCGATTCGAGCGTGCTGGAGCAGGTGATCGGCTCCACCTCGCGATTGGCTGTCTGATCGCATCACGGGGGGCGTGGGAGCGGGCTTGCCCCGCGATTGGGGCGGCCCTGCTGCCCCAGCAACACCCGCCAAACACCCCACTGCTGCAGCATCCGCACCGACCGCTTGAAAGACCAATAAATACGAATAAAAACAGTGTATTACGAGCTTGGCACAGTCCCTGCTCTGTCCTCCCCAACAACGCGTTCACTCGGGGAGATTCCACATGCACCAGCGCCATCCACTAGCCCGCCAGATCAGCCTCGCGCTGCTGCTCGGCAGCACCGCCAGCCACACCTTCGCCGCCGCCGAGAACAAGACCGAGCCGGCCCTGGAGACCGTCACCGTCACCGCCCAGCACCGCGAACAGACCCTGCAGGAAGTGCCGGTGGCCGTGTCGGCGATCAAGGGCACGCAACTGGTCGCCGACGGTGTGCGCTCGATGGGCGACATCACCACCTTCGTGCCCAACGCCTCGGCCAAGAACCCCGACGGCGACGGCCGCCCGCGCTGGTACATCCGTGGCCTGGGCACCGGCGACACCGGCGCGGCGACGGTCTACCCGGTGGGCATCTACGCCGACGACGTCTACCTCAACGCGCCCATCGCCGGCGGCGGGCCGCTGTTCGATCTGGAGCGCATCGAGATCCTGCGCGGCCCGCAGGGCACCCTGTACGGCAAGAACACCACCGCCGGCGCGGTCAACGTGATCTCGAAGAAACCGACCTTCGACACCGACGGCTATGGCACGGTCGGCTTCGGCAGCAAGAACGAGCGCATCCTCAACGGCGCCCTCGGCGGTACCCTGGTGGACGACAAATTGGCCGGCCGGGTGTCGCTGTATTCCGAGGAACGCGACGGCTTCCAGCACAACGATTTCGACGGCAACAGCTACGGCGACGTCAACAAGAAGGCCGTGCGCCTGCAGTTCCTCGCCCAGCTCAACCCGGACCTGGACGCCCTGCTGAAGATCCACAGCCGCCAGTTCAAGGGCGACGGCAGCAACGGCTCGCTGCCGGTGGGCAGCTACTACAACGTCGGCTACCAGCGCCCCAACGGCCGCGACATCTCGCTCAACGTCAACGAGGACTACCGCCTCGACCACGACGGCGCCTCGCTGACCTTCAACTGGTACCTGGGCGACTACACCCTGACTTCGATCAGCGCCTACGACGACATCCGCAACCGCTCCACCACCGACGCCGACTACACCCCCTACGAGGTCAATGGCGCCTCGATTACCGACAACCGTTATCGCCAGTGGTCCCAGGAACTGCGCCTGGCCTCGCCGGAGGACCGTTCTCTGCACTGGCTGCTCGGCGCCCACTACTTCCACGAAGACCTCGACAGCGCCTCGCAGCGCATCGTCACCCCGGGCCCGACACCCAACGGCAGCGGCTCCAACCAGGTCGGCAGCACGGCGTTTCGCGACCTGGGCTTCGACCATCGCACCGACAGCTACGCGCTGTTCGGCAACGTCACCTACGACTTCACCGACGACTTCAGCGTGACCGGCGGCCTGCGCTGGACCCAGGAGAAGAAGGACATCGACCTGGACCTGGTGCAGCTGACCCGCGCCAGCGCCAACGGCCCGCTGATCCCCATCGCCGGCGTTGGCAGCAACGGCAACCGCCAGCAGGACAAGACCTGGGAAGCCTGGACCTACGACCTGACCCCGGAATACCGCATCAACGACAACCTGCGGGTGTTCTTCCGCTATGCCCATGGCTTCCGTTCCGGCGGTTTCAACACGGGGCTTTCCACCAGCCTGGCGCAGCTGACCACGGTCGATCCGGAAGAACTGGACGCCTACGAGCTGGGGCTCAAGTCCGAGTGGTTCGACCGGCGCCTGACGGTCAACGCCAACGTCTTCTACTACGACTACTCGGACATCCAGGTAAACCTGCTGACGGTCAACAACGGCGTGCTCACCACCGCCCTGACCAACGGCGCCAAGGGCAAGGTCAAGGGCGCCGAGCTTGAGATCGAGGGCCAGCCCACCGAACGCCTGCACCTGCGCGCGGCCGTGTCGTTCCTCGACACCGAGTACACCGATTTCAAGAACACCAACCCCACCACCGGCGCGGTGACCGGTGACTACAGCGGCAACAGCTTCGTGCGCTCACCACGCAACGTGGTGTCGCTGGGCGCCGACTACACCCTGGCGCTGGACGTGCCCGGGCGCGTGGTGGCTGGTGGCGACGTGAGTTTCCGCGACAAGGAGTACTTCCTCGCCGACCGCCAGAGCAGCGCCGACGAGACCCTCAGCCAGCCGCACTACACCCTGGCCAATGCGCGCCTGAGCTGGTTCAGCGCCGACGACAAGCTCAGCGTCACCGGCTTCGTCAACAACCTCACCGACCGCCGCTACCAGGTGCATGGCCGGCCCAACGGCGGTGCCGGGCAGTACGTGATCACCTACGGCGACCCGCGCACCGTGGGGATGAGCGTTACCAGCCGGTTCTGATTTTTCTGCCCCCTGGGGCTGCTGCGCAGCCCTTTCGCGGCACAAGGCCGCTCCTACAGGGTTTGCGCGGCCCCTGTAGGAGCGGCCTTGCGCCGCGAAAGGGCCTCGCAGAGGCCCCATTGCCCTTCAAAAGGACATCCCCATGCCCCACCACACCCCCTTGGCCCTGAGCCTGGCCATCGGCAGCCTCGCCGTGCCCGCGCTGGCCGCCGAATCCACCGACCGCCTCGACACCGTGGTCGTGGTCGGCACCCACCGCAGCGACCTCACCGCCCTGCAAAGCGCCGCCCCGGTGGACGTGCTCAGCGGCGAAAAGCTCCAGGAAACCGGCGCCCGCGACCTGTCCGGCGCCCTCACCGCCCTGTCACCCTCGTTCAACTACCCGCAATCACCACAAGGCGCCTTCGCCGGTTCCATCGCCCAGGGCGCCTCGCTGCGCGGCCTGGCCTCCGACCAGGTGCTGGTGCTGGTCAACGGCAAGCGCCGCCACACCAGCGCCAACGTCACCCGCCAGGGCCTGGCCAACGGCCGTGGCGCGGCGGCGGTGGACCTGAGCCTGATTCCGCTGGTGGCAGTCGAGCGGGTGGAGATCCTGCGCGACGGCGCCGCCGCCCAGTACGGTTCGGACGCCATCGCCGGGGTGATCAACATCGTGCTCAAGGAGCGCGACGAAGGCGGCAACCTCGGCTACCGCTTCGGCGGCTACGACAAGGGCGACGGCCTGCAGCGCAAGCTCAGCGGCTGGAAAGGCTTCGCCCTGCCCAATGACGGTTTCCTCACCCTGGCCTTCGATGCCGGCAGCCAGGACCCGGCCAGCGACACCCGCGACGACAACCGGATCTTCTACCCCGGCTCCACCAGCACCGCGACCCCGCGCGAGCAGAACAACCGCTACCGCAACTGGCGCTGGGGCTCGGGCAATGTCTCGGACCAGTACAACTTCACCGCCAACGCCGAAATGGGCCTGGGTGATGGCCTGAGCGCCTACGGCCTGGCCACCTACGCGCACAAGAACACCGACGCCGAGAACTTCTTCGACCCGCCCACCACCCTGCGCAGCAACTACGGTAGCGTGGCCCTGGCGCGCTACCCGGACGGGCGCCTGCCGATCACCCGCTACGGCCTGGAGGACCATGCCGTCACCGGCGGCCTGCGCTACCAGGACGAGACCCTCGGGCACTTCGACCTGGCCCTGAACCATGGCAACAACCGCCTCGACTCCACCGACCGCGATGCCATCAACCCCAGCTGGGGGACGGCCAGCGCCTCGACGATCTACACCGGCCGGCGCGAGGCCGACCAGACCAACCTGACCCTGGACTGGACCCGCGACTTCGCCACCGACCTGCTGTTCAAGCCACTGACGGTGTCCGCCGGCCTGGCCTGGCGCGAGGAGAACTACCAGCTCAGCGCCGGCGACGCCCAGGGCTGGCAGAACGGGCCGCTGTTCAACACCGTCGACCCGCTGACCGGGCGGCGCATCCCCGGCTACTATTCGGGCATTACCCAGGTCGACGCCGCCTCCCTCGACCGCCGGGTGATCGGCGCCTACTTCGACCTCGAAGGGCAGATCACCGAGCAACTCCAGGCCGGCTTCGCCCTGCGCAGCGAGCACTACTCCGACTTCGGCGACACCACCAACGGCAAGCTGTCGCTGCGCTACGACTTCACCCCCGAGATCGCCGCCCGGGCCAGCGCCAGCACCGGCTACCGCGCACCGTCCCTGGTGCAGTCGGGGCTGTCGTCGTTCAGCGTGCAGGTGGTCGAGCAACCGCCGGGTAGCGGCAACTGGGTCGAGGTGCAACAGCGCATCCTGCGCGCCGACAGCCCCGAAGCGCAACTGCTGGGCGGCAAGGCGCTCAAGCCCGAGGAGTCGACCAACTTCTCGGTCGGCCTGGTGTGGCGCCCGCTGGCCAACGCGTCGCTGACCGTCGATGCCTACCGCATCGACATCGACAACCGCATCACCCTGTCCGACCAACTGCCGGCGTCGGTGGTCGGGCCGATCTTCGCCGGCACGCCCTACGCCAATATCCAGAGCGCGGCGTTCTACAGCAACATCGCCGACACCCGCACCGACGGCATCGAACTGGCCGGGCACTACCAGCTCGACCTCGGCGCCTGGGGCCGGCTGGACCTCAACGGCGGCTATGCCCGCACCAACACCCGCATCACCGGGCTGGACGATGTCGGCGGCATTGCCGGCAACCAGATCATCGGCCGCAACACCCAGGGGCTGATCGAGGACGGCACGCCCAAGGACAAGCTGACCCTGAGCGCCAACTGGCAGTACCAGGGCTGGAGCGTGACCGTGGCCCAGCGCCGCTACGGCCAGTGGCAGAACCGCAACGCCGCCAACCCGGCGCTGGACCAGACCTTCGGCGCGCAGTGGGTGACCGACCTGGACGTGGCCTACCGTTTCGGGCTGGGGCTGACCTTGTCGGTGGGTGCGATCAACCTGTTCGACAGCCACCCCGACAAGCTCGAGGGCGCGCAGCTGTATGGTGTGCAGAAGTATTCGATCACCAGCCCCGAAGGGGCGCAGGGGGCGTTCTACTACACCAGCCTGAGTTATGACTTTTGAGCGGGTGTGGGGGGGCTGGTGCCAGGCGATAGTCTTGCAGCGCTCTCGAGATCGAGCGCCGCCCGCGCGGCGCATCGCGGCACAAGGCCGCTCCTACATCTGTTTCGGGCCAGTCAATCCTGTGCCATCACCTGGTACGCCTTGTGAGTACGGCGCGGTTTCAGCGTGGGCACAAAGGCAGGCAACCATGGCCTGACAGGTTCGGCACGTTGCAACAAATGTAGGAGCGGCCTTGTGCCGCGATGCGCCGCGCGGGCGGCGCTCGATCGCATAGGCGCTACAACTCTCTCGCCAAACACATCGCCCTCCCTCAAGACGCGAGGATAAAGTCCGCCACCGTCACACTGGTCGCATCCCCCACCCCGACCAGCCGGATGGAGTCAGGCCCCCCGAAACTGACCAGCGTATCGGCGCCCACATCGGCAATGCTGACACTGACGGCAAAGCTCGCCGCGGTAATGCTCAGCGCCGTGATATCCAGCCGGTCCTGCCCCCCTGCCGGGGCGGCGTCGAAGCCGAACACCTGGTCGGTGCCGAAGCCTGCCGCGAACTGGAAGATATCGTTGCCGTCGTTGGCCACCAGCGAGTCGTTGCCGGCACCACCGCTGACGATGTCGTCACCGGCCCCGCCATTGACGAAGTCGTTGCCGTTGCCGCCCTGCACGACATCGTTGCCGCCACCGCCCAGCACCGTGTCGTTGCCGTCGCCGCCGACCACCACATCGATGCCGACACCACCGTCGAGGTTGTCGTTGCCCGCTCCGGCCAGCAGCGTGTCGTTGCCGACACCGCCATTGAGCGTGTCATCGCCCTCCCCTGCGTCGAGACTGTCGTCGCCGCCGCCCCCGTTCAGGCTGTCGGCGCCGAGGCCACCGATCAGCTGGTCGTTGCCGGCATCGCCGTTGAGCGTGTCGTTGCCGGCGTTGCCGACCAGGGTGTCGTTGCCGCCGTCGCCACTGAGGGTGTCGTTGCCGGCACCACCGGTGATGACGTTGTTCAGCCCGTTGCCGCTGCCGATGAAGTTGCCGACGCCGGTGTAGGTCAGGTTCTCGACGTTGGCGCTCAGGCTGTAGCTGGCCAGCGCGGTCAGCACGGTGTCGATGCCGCCACCACCCGCCTCGACCACCACATCCGAGGTGGAGTCGACGATATAGGTGTCGTTGCCGGCACCGCCCACCATACGGTCACCGCCGGCACCGCCATCGAGCTGGTCATTGCCGGCCCCGCCGGTGAGGGTGTTGGCCAGCGTGTTGCCGAAGCCTGTGAAGTTGCCGCTGCCAGTGAAGGTGAGGTTCTCGATGTTGGCGCCGAGCTGATAGCTGAGCAGGCTGGTCTGCACCAGGTCGGTACCACCCCCAGCCGCCTCGACAACGCTGTCGCCGGCATTGTCGACCACGAAGGTGTCGTTGCCGAGGCCGCCGTCCATGGCATCCGCGCCAAGGCCACCGTTGAGGGTGTCGTTGCCGTCCTCGCCGAACAGCAAGTCAGCGTCGTCACCGCCGTTGAGGATGTCGTTGCCCGCCCCACCGAACAGCTGGTCCACCGCGCCCAGGCCATTGAGCGTGTCGTTGCCGCCCAGGCCGCGCAGCACATCGTTGCCAGCGCCGCCGGTGAGTGTGTTCGCCGCATTGGTGCCCACCAGGGTGACGCCGGTCAGCAGGCGCACCGCCGTGGTCGCGGCGGAGGTCACGGTTTCCTGGGCGCCGAAGCCGTCGGTGTAGCGCACGATCACCCGCAGTTGCTGGTTGCCCTGGGCGAAGCCCGGGGTGTAGCTCGCCGTGGTGGCGCCAGCGATGTCGACGAAGATGCCGCCCACGCCCTGCTGCCACTGGAAGCTGAAGGTGCCCAGCCCGTCGAGGTCGGCGA
Source organism: Pseudomonas sp. DVZ6 (assembly GCF_024259445.1). NCBI lineage: Bacteria > Pseudomonadati > Pseudomonadota > Gammaproteobacteria > Pseudomonadales > Pseudomonadaceae > Pseudomonas > Pseudomonas sp. DVZ6. The sequence goes on along the minus strand of NZ_JANCLM010000047.1, from coordinate 16,089 downwards.
TGCCGGCGGTCGAGGCGGTCAGCAACTGCCCCTGGTCCGGCGTGGTGTCGCTGATCAGCACCGTGCCGGTCGGCGCGTCGTTGACGTTGGCCACCGGGCCGAGGATGTCGGAGGCGGCGCGCTCGGCCACGCCGAAGGTGTCCACGTAGCCCACCTGCACCCGGACATGCTGGCCGACCTGGGGCTGGCCAAGGGTGAAGGTACTGGCGGTGGCACCGGCGATATCGACCCAGCCCGCGCCGTTGTTCATCTGCCACTGGAAGGTGAACGGCGCGCTGCCGATGCCGTCGGCGTCGACGATGGTCGCCGGGTTGGCGCTCAGCACCTGGTTCTGCACCAGCAGCCCGGCCACGGCGGGCCCGCTGCTGGGCGCGCTGTTGGCCGAGGAGTCGACGATCTCCAGGGTGCCCTTGGCGTCCTGGTACACCGCCCGCACGCGGATGTTCAGGCCGGCGACATCGTCCGCCACCCGGTAGGTGCTGCCGATCGCCCGCGAGACCTCGCCGGCGGCGACGAAGGTAATGTCCTCGTAGACGCCCGTGCCGGGGATGTTCTCCACCTGCCAGTAGTAGGCCACCGGCCCGCTCAGCGCGCCGCTGGGGTTGCTCGCGCCCTGGTTGTCGGCGTCATGCACCGCCAGGTCGCTGACCCGCAGCAACTGCCCGGCCACGGGCGTGTCATCGCGCAGACCGGTGGCATCGTCGACGATCGCCAGGTGGCCGCTGGGGCCGTTGTTCAGCGCGCTGCCCACGCCGGAAGCCTGGGCGCCGTCGGCGAACTGCAGACGCTCGATGCCGGTCAGGCGATCGACGCCGTCGCGGCCGACCACCGTGTCGGTGACGATCACCGTGTTGCCTTCGACGACGATGCGGTAGTCCGTGGCGATGCCGGAGAACAGCGCGGTGTCGTACTGGTCGGTACCACTGAGGATCTCCCGCACGATCACCAGCTGGCCGGGGTTGTAGGTGCCCTTGAGCATCAGCGGCACCATCGGCTCCATGCTGTCGAACGAGGCGATTTCCGGCCCGCTGCCATCGCTGTTGGCCCGCACACTGATGCGCACGTTCAGCCACTTGTCGCCGTCGAGGATATCGTCGCCGCCACGCCCTTCGATCAGGTCGCTGCCACTGCCGCCGAGGATGATGTTGCCACCGTCGTAGAAGGTCGCGCCAACAGGCAGCAGCCCGGCCAGGCCGTTGATCAGGCTGATGTTGGTGAGCACGCTGCCGGTGGCCCCGGCGGTCGGCAGCGAGGTGGCGTCCTCGTTGTCGCCGCGCAGGAAGTCACCGTGCGCCGAGCCCGACAGGCCTTCCATGATGTCGAAGCGCACCAGCGCCGAAGCCCCCGAGCCCGGTACCGGCGGCACATCGAAGAAGCGGTCGCTGTAGTCGACGGTCACGCCCTGGGCCAGCCCCTTGAAGGTCGCCCAGTCATAGCCGGAGCCGCCGATGTAGCGATCGCCGAAACCGAGGCTGCCGACCATGATGTCGTCGCCGCCTTCACCGTTGAACTTGTCGTTCTCGTTGCCGCCGACGAACACGTCGTTGCCGATCACCGGATCGTTGCCGAGAGGGTCGAAGTTGTCGCCGGGGGCGCCGTCCGAGGTGCCCTTCTCGATCCAGTCGTCGCCTTCGTTGCCCATGTCCTGCTCGTTGGCCTTGCTGCCGAGGATGAAGTCGTTGCCCTGGCCGCCGATGGCCTCGGAAGCATCCTCGCCGGTGACGATGAAGTCATTGCCGAAGCCGCCGATGATCAGGTTGACGCCATTGCCGCCATGCAGCACATCGTTGCCGTCGCCGCCCTGGATGTTGTCGTCGCCGCCCATGTCGCTGATGATGTCGTCGCCGGCACCGCCGCGCAGCTGGTCGTTGCCGTAGCCGCCTTCGATACGGTCGTTGCCGCCGTCGCCCCAGACCGTGTCGTCGCCTTCGCTGGAGACGAGGATGTCGTCGCCCTGGGTGCCGCCCAGCACGATGTGCTGGTCACCGGCATAGCGGATGTAGTTGCTGTCGGGCCCGACGGTCAGCGGGCTGTCGCGGAACACCACCTGCTGGCCGTTGTCGCCAAGCGGGTCGGCGTTGCCCAGGCCGTCGTTGTACTGCTTGCTGCGGTCCAGCTCCAGGTAGAACCCGGGGTCGGAGAACACCAGGCCTGGCAGGTGCGTGGCCGAAGTGTTGGCCATGATCAGCTTGGCGAACGAGTTGCTTTCCAGCTCGGCGTTCATCGACAGGCCGGCGGTGCGCTCCAGGTAGTAGAAGCGGTCACCGTCCTGCAGTTTCTCCAGCTGGTTCTCGAACACGAAGTTGAAGGTGCTGCCGAGCATGCCGCCGAACGGGGTCTTGGCCTCGGCCAGGCCGCCGATCCACAGGTCGATGGCATCGACGCCGGTCACGGTCACGCCCTTGAGGTCATCGACAGTGCCCAGCACCCCGTCCTTGCCCGCCAGCGTCACGTTAGCCCAGCTGCCGCTGCCGTTGAGGAAGTCCAGGCGGTCGGACGGCGCGTCCGCGCCACCGAACACCAGGGCCAGGGCCGCGGCGCGCTTGCCGTCGAGGGTGGTGGCCGAGGTGATGGAGCCGTGGGTGCCGTAGGCGGCGATGAAGTTGATCAAGGACTCCGGGTGCTTGAGGTGCTGCACCAGGTCGACCCAGCTGGTGTACGGCTTGAGCTGGGTATCGCCGGTCTGCCCGAAGATGTCGCGGCGCACGGCGTTGAGCGAGGGGATGCCGACATCGCGGCCACGGGCGATGTTGATCGCCGGCAGGTCCAGCGGCAGGCCGAGCAGGTTGTTGCGCAGCGCCTCGGTGACGAACTCGTCGATCTCGTTGCCGGCCTGGCGGGTCACCCCGCGCACGATGGCACTGGTTGCCTCCTCGGGGGTCACGCCGCTGGCGGCGTAGGCCAGCGGGTTGAGGAACGCCGCGATCAGGCCCATCTGCTGCTCGGGGTTGGCGCTGGCCGGATCGCCGATCACCTTGAAGTCGATGTCGAAGCGGTCGACGGTCTCGGTCAGCATCGAGTGGCCGAAGCGGTACACGGTGTGCGCGAACTCGGCGACGATCGAGGCATCGAGGTCGACGTCGTAGACCTGGGTCGGGGCGAAGAACAGGTCGACGCGCGGCTGGATGGTCCGGGCGAACTCCTCGAACACCAGGTGCTGGTACTGCATCTCGGTGCCGAACTTGGCCGCCTGGAACAGTCGCTCGCCGTTCCACACCAGGGCGTCGATCTCGGCCTGGCTGACGGGCAAGGCGCTGACCGGGGTCAGCAGCCACTCGTTGAGGAAGGCCAGGTCGCCCGAGTCGAGCACGGTGTCCTGGGTCTGCGCCACCAGCCGGTTGTGCTCTGAGTGGAAGATCGCATGCACGGCGGTCAGGCCGATGTTCTCGTTGACCCGGCCATCGCCGGCGATGTAGTGGGCGTCCAGCAGTTCGTTGTCGTAGGCCAGGTTGGCACCGGTGTGCGGATTGACCGGCACGGCGTTGCCGGTGGCGCTGTCGGCATCCGGCGCGAGCACGCCACCGATGGATACCGGCACGGCATTGTGAGCGATGTCGGCAAGGAACTGATGGCCGGTGCGCACGGCATTGGTCAGGTCGATCGGCGCCAACGGGTTGCCTTCGACCAGCACATCATCGGCGGTGCCGCCCAAGCCGTCGGCGCCCTTCATCACCACCATCGGATAGCCATGCGGCCCCTTGATGAAGTTGCCGTAGGCATCGGTGGCCAGCAGCGGCACGTTGTCGACGTCGGCGTCGGTCAGGTGGATGCCGAGGATGTCGTTGGCCTGGGCCTTGACCACCTTCCAGGTGGCCATGCCACCGATCTCGCTGTCGTCAGCGGTGCCGAACTTGCCGTCGGCGCCCAGGTCACGGTTGGTGATCAGCCGGCCGGTGGCGATGGGGCCGCTGGCGCTGAGCTGGTAGCCGCGCAGGAACACCTGGTGCGAGGGGTGCGAGCTGTAGGTCTGGTTCTGGTCGACGAACGGCGTGGTGGTGTTGGTGTGCTCGTGAATGTCGTCGGCGTTGCCGAGGATGCCGTCCGGCCCCGGCAGGTTGGTGGCCCGGGTCAGCACCATGAAGTTGGCGGCGCCGCCCGGCACGTACAGCGGGTCGTCCGGCTGCAGGGGAATGAAGATGGTTCCCGAACCGCCCTTGGTGACCAGGTCCAGGCCGTGGTCGAAGAATTGGCCGAAGAAGGTCATCCAGGCGTTGAACGGCGCCGACAGCCCGGCATCCGCCGAGGTGTTCTCGAACAGGAAGACATCATGGTCGTCGCCGGTGCCGAACTGGCCGTCCATGCCGGGGCTGGCGACGACCCGCACACCGTCCTTGAGCTGGTCGTCGTTGCCCGGCGTGCCGAAGTCCAGCACGCCGTTGGCGCCGGGGTCGTAGGCGCTGGCGTAGGCCGCCGGGTTGTTCGAGGTCTGGTCGACGATCAGGTTGCTGATGGTGCGCGGCTCTGAGTCGAACACGTAACCGCTGGTCTGCTGGTACGACGAGCCGGGGATGGCCGGCGAGCCGGGGCCGAAGAACCCGGCGGGCGCGCCCTCGGCGGTATTGAACACCGGGTCGGTCAGGCGCGGGAAGACATTGTCGGCGGCGCCATACTCGGTATGGTCATGGCCATTGAGGTTCATCAGGTTGTTGTTAGAGCCGTCGACCGCGCGCAGGCCCAAGGGCGCGCGGATGTTGGGGATCAGCGAGAGGATGTCCTGCCCGGCGGCATCCGCTTCGGCGATCTTGATCTGGGCGAGGATGAAGTTGAGGTCGGAACGGACCATGTGCAGGCCCTCGCCCCCCGCGCTGGCATCGACCACCGGCGTGGGCGCGGTCGGCACCACCGGCGCGCCGGCCTCGACCACGGTGGTGGGCGCGCTGAACAGCACCTCGGTGGTGCCGTGGGCGTCCTGGTAGATCGCCTTGACCCGCAGCGACAGGCCGACCAGGTCCGGCGACACCTTGAACGCGGTGCCATCGGCGCTCTGGAACGCCAGGTCGCCGGCCGGCAGCAGGATGATGTCCTCGAACACACCGCTGCCGGGGTCGGCCTCGAACTGCCAGTAGTAGGACACCGAAGCATTGGCCAGGGTGCCCAGCGGGTTGCCCGCCGTGACGTTGTCGCCGTCGCGCACCCCGGCCATGCTCACGCTGAGGATATCGCCCACGGTGATCGCGCCACCGTTGCCGTCACTGAGGTTCGGGCTGCCGGTCGGCTGCGCGTTCAGCCCCGGCACCAGCACGCGCTGGGCATCGGCGAACTGCAGGCGCTCGATGTGCAGCAGGGTATCGGTGCCGTCACGCCCGGCCACGGTATCGGCCACGGTCCACACATCGTCCGCCAGGTCGGCGGTGCCGCGGGTGTCCTGGGTCACCACGTACTCGGCCTGCACCCCGGAGAACACCGCGGTGTCGAAGGCCGCGCCGCCAGTCGAGGTGCCGGGCAGGATTTCCCGGATGGCCTTGAGCTGGCCGGGATTGTAGGTGCGGTCGAGCATGAACGGGATCATCTCGACCATGCTGTCGAAACTGGCGATTTCTGGCCCTGTGTGGTCGAGGTCATCGGCGGCGTAGACCGCGATACGCACGTTGAGCCACTTGTCGCCGTCGATCAGGTCGTCGCCGCCACGGCCCTCGATCAGGTCGCTGCCATTGCCGCCCAGCAGGATGTTGCCGGTGGCAAAGCCGGTGGTCGGCAGCCCGGCGTCGGCGAGGAACTGCGCCAGCCCGCGGATCAGCGCGACATTGCTCAGGGCGCTGCCGGTGGTGCCGCCGTGGTTGAGGATGGTGACCGCATCGACATCGTCGCCCTTGAGCACGTCGGCAAAGCGCGAACCGGACAGCCCCTCGACCTCGGCGAAGCGATCGAGGATCGACGCCGGCGAAGCGCCGACCGGGTTGAACACCCCGGCGTTCTGGTTCGGCGCGTTGCCATGGGGCTGCGCCAGCGCGGCCAGGCTCAGGTCGGCGGTGACGCCGACCTGGTCGTTCTTGTAGGTGATCCAGTCGAAGCCGGACATGCCGTCCATCTTGTCCTGAGCATCGCTGCCGACAAAGATGTCGTCGCCGCCCTCGCCGATCATTTCGTCGAAGCCGCCGCCACCGACGAAGATGTCGTTGCCCACCACTTCATCGGTAAGCAGCGGCGCGAAGTTGTCGCCCGGCGCGCCGTCCTGGGTGCCCTTCTCGATCCAGTCATCGCCTTCGTTGCCGGTGGGCGGCAGGTTGGTCTTGGCGCCGAGGATGAAGTCATCGCCCTGGCCGCCGAAGGTGGTGCTGATGTCCTCGGTGGTGATGATGAAGTCCTGGCCGTCGCCGCCGAGGATCAGGTTGCCGGCGGCAAGCATGCTGCCGGCGACGATCACGTCGTTGCCGGCGTTACCTTCCAGGCGGTTGTCGCCGAACGAATCGGTGATGATGTCGTCGCCTGCGCCACCGAGCACGGCATCGTTGCCGGCGCCGCCCTCGAGGTAGTCGTTGCCGCCATCGCCATAGAGCGTGTCGTCGCCTTCGCCGGAAAGGATGATGTCATCGCCCGAGGTACCGCCGAGCACCACGTGGTCTTCGCCGGTGTAGTGCAGGTAGTTGTCGTCCGGCCCGACGGTGTCGGGGTTGTCGCGAATGACCAGCGGCACGATCTCCACGCCGTTGATCTCGATCCCTCCGGTGGGGTCGGCGCGACCGTCGCCGCCAAGACCGGTGAACTGGTTGGCCTGGTTGACCTCGAGGGTGAAGGTCGGGGTGAGGAACACGGTGTTGGACAGGTGGGTGACATCGGAGTTGGCCATGATCAGCTTGGCGAACGAGTTGTTCTCCAACTCAGCGCCGAAGTTAAGGCCGGCGGTACGCGACAGGTAATAGAAGCGGTCGCCGTTCTGCAGGGCCTCCAGCTGGGTCTCGAAGACGAAGTTGAAGGACGAGCCGAGCATGCCGCCGAAGGGCATCTTCTGCTCGGCCAAACCGCCGACCCAGAAGTCGATGGCGTCGACCCCGGTCACCGTCACCCCGCTCAGGTCGTCCGCGGTGCCCAGCACGCCATCCTTGCCGGCCTTGGTCACGTTGGCCCAGGCGCCGCTTCCGTTGAGGAAGTCCAGGCGGTCGGACGGCGCGCCGCTGCCGCCCAGCACCAGGGCCAGGGCGGCGGCGCGCTTGTCGGCCAGGGTGGTTGCCGAGGTGATCGAGGCGTGCGTGCCGTAGGCGGCGATGAAGTTGACCAGCGACGCGGGGTGCTTGAGGTGGTCGGCAAAGTCGACCCAGCTGATGTAGGGCTTGAGCTGGCTGTCGCCGGTCATGGCGTAGAACTCGCGGCGCGACTCGTTGAGCGAGGGGATGCCGGTGTCGCGGCCACGGGCCAGGTTCAGCGCCGGCAGGTCCAGGGGCAGGCCGAGCAGGTTGTTGCGCAGCGCCTCGGTGACGAATTCGTCGATCTCGTTGCCGAGCTGGCGGGTCACGCCACGGATGATCGCCCCGGCCGCTTCATCGGCGGTGGCGCCGCTGCCGGCGAAGGCCAGCGGGTTGAGAAAGGCGGCGATCAGGCCCAGTTGCTGGTCCGGGTTGTCCGGGTCGCTGAGGATCGGGTTGAACGCCGGGTCGAAGCGGTCGACGGTCTCGGTCAGCATCGAGTGGCCGAAGCGGTACACCACATGGGCGAACTCGGCGAGGATCGCCGGGTTGATCGAGGTGTCATAGCCGCTGGGGGCGAGGAACTCGTCGATCTGTGGCTGGATGGTGCGGGCGAACTCCTCGAACACCAGGTGCTGGTACTGCATCTCGGTGCCGAACCTGGCCGCCTGGAACAGGCGTTCGCCATTCCACACCAGCGCCGCCACCTCGGCGGGCGTGGCGGGCAAGGCGGCCACATCGTCGATCAGCCACTCGTTGAGGAACGCCAGGTCGCCCGAGGCGAGGATGGTGTCCTTGGTCTGCTGGACCAGGCGGTTGTGCTCGGCGTGGAACACGTGGTGCACGGCGGTCAGGCCGATGTTCTCGTTGACCCGGCCGTCACCGGCAATGTAGTGGGCGTCGAGCAGTTCGTTGTCGTAGGTCAGGTTGTTGCCGCCCGGGCCCATGGGCTGGGCATTGCCCACGGCACTGTCGGCATCGGCCTGCAGCACCCCGCCGACCAGCACCGGCTCGGCGTTGTGGGCGATGTCGTCGAGAAAACCATGGCCGCTGCTCACGGCATTGACCAGGCTGATGGGCGCGGCGCGGTTGCCTTCGACCAGCTGGGTGACGTCGTCGGCGGTGCCGGCAATACCGTCGGCGCCATTGCCCACGCGGATCACCACCTGCGGCATGCCGTTGGGTCCGCGCAGGAAGTTGCCATAGGCGTCGGTGGCCAGCAGTGGCACCCGGTGCACGTCGGCGTCGGTCAGGTTGATGCCGAGGATGTCGCGGGCCTGGGCCTTGACCACGGCCCAGGTGGCCATGCCGCCGTTCTCGCCGTTGCCATCGTCGCTGGTGCCGAACTTGCCATCGGCGCCCAGGTCACGGTTGGTGATCAAGCGCCCGGTGGCCACCGGGTGACCGGCCGCGTCGAGGGCGTACTCGCGCAGGAATACCTGGTGCGAGGGGTGCGAGCTGTAGGTCTGGCTCTGGTCGACGAAGGGCGAGGTGGTGTTGGGCTGGCCATCGTCGGCGGTTCCGACCACGCCATCGGCGCCGGCCGTGCGCACGGCACGCGGCAGCACCATGAAGTTGGTCGGGCTGTTGGCCACGTACAGTGGGTCGTCCGGTTGCAGCGGGATGAACACCATCTGGCTGCTGCTCTTGGTGACCAGGTCCAGGCCGTGGTCGAAGAACTGGCCGAAAAAGGTCATCCAGGCGTTGAAGCCGGCGGTCAGGCCGACGTCCGGCGACTGGTTGGGGATGAAGAACACCTCTTTGTCATCGGCGGTGCCGAACACCCCGTCGATGCCGGGGCTGAGCACCGGAGCGGCGCCGCCGTTGGCGTCGACCGCGGCCGGGTTGTTGGCGGTCTGGTCGACGATCAGGTTGCTGATGGTGCGCGGCTGGCTGTCGCTCACCGTGCCGGTGCCGGCATACGCCGCGCGGTACTGGGCATCCATCAGGCGCAGGAAGGCGTTGTCCGAGGCGCCGAACTCACTCTGCCCGGTCACCAGGTTGTTGTAGCTGCCATCGACGGTGCGCAGGCCGAACGGCACCTGGCTGTTGGGCAGCAGGTCGATGAGGCTGGCGCCCTTGGCGTGGGCCTCGGCGATGAAAATCTGCTGGAGGATGAATTGCAGGTCGGACTTGCTGAAATTGGCCATGATGGTTGACCTCTGTCTGTCGGGAGCGAGGCGCAGGCGCCCGTCGCGCCCGGTCGGTGGCGTGCACGGTCATGCAGTTGATTTTTTTATGGCGAATACGGGTGCGCGACAGCGTTACCCGTCGTGCGGGCTACGTGCCTCGGATTCGCGAAGGTTCAGGGCTCGCCGTCGCTCAGGCGCGGCGCTCCCGGGCCCGGGGCGGGCCATGGTTTCTCGAATGGCAGGGGAACGTCCTGTAGAGCCCATTCACTCGGTACAAGAACAGGATACGAGTCATGTTCTGCTCCCACAGGAATGTCGACAAGGATTCGCGAGGGGTCGGGGCGACAGCTGGCCTGCGGCGAAAGTTCCCACGAACTGATTAAGACTAAAGTTGCGCGGCAAAATATTGTCAATATCTCGTCAGCAAAAAATGTCGCGCATCGATAATGCTTATCAAGCCACTGTTTTTAATAGGAACTTGAAGGAATCAATAGAGCAAAAAGATATTACAAGATATTTCTACGCAACCTACTCTGCTGTTTGTGGGCTCCCTGCAGCGTATTTGGAATAACCCGCCAAAAGAGCGACAAAACCTTCTGCAGGCCAGTAACCACAAGGCTTTTAGCCCGACCACCGCAACGGCGGCCGGCATTTTTCGCAGAGGGAGGCTCCCCCGATGACCAGGCAGACAGGTACCCGCTCCGAGCTGGCCGAGGCACTGTTTCAACTGCGACGCAGTTTCTATGCCCTGGCGGTGTTCAGCGGGGTGATAAACGTCATGATGTTGACGCCCGCCGTGTACATGCTGCAGGTATACGACCGCGCGCTGGTCAGCCGCAACCTCACGACCCTGGGCATGCTGACGGTGCTGGTGGTGGGGCTGTTCCTGCTGATGACCACCCTGGAGATGCTGCGCAGCCGGGTGCTGGTGCGGGTCGGCAACCGCCTGGACATGGCGCTCAACCGGCGCCTGTTCAGCGCCGCCTTCGAGCGCAACCTCAGCCGTGCCGGTGGCAGCCCCGGCCAGGCCCTGCAGGACCTGGCGCAGGTGCGTCAGTTCCTCACCGGCAACGGCCTGTTCGCCTTTTTCGACGCGCCCTGGACACCGATCTATCTGCTCGTCGCCTACCTGATCCACCCGCTGCTCGGCCTGGTCACGCTGGTCGGCTCGCTGATCCTCGCGGCACTGGCCTGGCTCACCGAAAAGGCCACCAAGCAGCCCCTGGGCGAGGCCAACCACGCCGCCCTCGCCTGCGCCCATTACGCCAACAACAACCTGCGCAACGCCGAGGTGATCGAGGCCATGGGCATGCTGGCGTCGATCAGCCAGCGCTGGTTCCAGAGCCACCTGCGCATCCTGCAGATGCAGACCCTGGCCTCCGACCGCGCCGCCGTCATCGGCAGCATCGGGCGCTTCGTGCGCATCACCCTGCAGTCGCTGATCCTCGGCACCGGGGCCCTGCTGGCGATCGAGGGCAAGATCACCCCGGGCATGATGATCGCCTGCTCGATCCTGACCGGCCGGGCCCTGGGCCCGGTGGAACAGGTGATCGCCGCGTGGAAGCCACTGCTCGGCTGCCGCCTGGCCTGGGGCCGGCTCAACGGCTTGCTGCAGGACTATCCGCAGCGCCCGCCGAGCATGTCGCTGCAACGGCCGCTGGGCATGCTGGCGGTGGAGAACGTGTATGCCGGCGCGCCCGGCACCGGCAGCACCATCCTGCGCGGTGTCAGCCTGGGCCTGACCCCGGGTGAAAGCCTCGGGGTGATCGGCCCGTCAGCCTCGGGCAAGTCGACCCTGGCGCGGTTGCTGGTCGGGGTGTGGCCGGCCCAGGCCGGCAAGGTGCGCCTGGACGGCGCCGACATCTTCACCTGGAACAAGCGTGAACTGGGCCCCTGGCTCGGCTACCTGCCCCAGGATGTCGAGCTGTTCGAAGGCAGCATCGCCGACAACATCGCCCGCTTCGCCGAGGTGGACAGCGAGGCGGTGATCCGCGCCGCCAAAAGCGCCGGCGTGCACGACATGATCCTGCGCTTTGCCCAAGGCTACGACACCCGCCTGGACAGCGACGGCGGCCCGCTGTCCGGCGGTCAGAAGCAGCGTATCGCCCTGGCCCGCGCGCTGTACGGCGAACCCAACCTGATCGTGCTGGACGAACCGAACGCCAACCTCGACGACCTCGGTGAGAAAGCCCTGGTCGACGCCCTGGCCGAACTCAAGGGCCGCGGCGCCACGGTGGTGCTGATCTCGCACCGCCCCAACGTGCTCTGCGCCGTCGACAAGGTGCTGATGCTGCGCGACGGCGCCGTGCAGATGCTCGGCAGCCGTGAAGAAGTGTTCGCCGCCCTGCGCACGGCCAGCGTGATCCCCGCTGGCGCCGCGACCCCGCTGGCCGCCGTCAAGGTACGGGAGTGACCGATCATGATCCATTCCATGCAAACCGAACTGCTTCCGGCCGACGCCAACCCGATCGACCTCGACGTCGGCAAACCCGTGCGCTGGGGCCTGTGGCTGGTGCTCGCCGGCTTCGGCGGTTTCCTCCTGTGGTCATGGCTGGCGCCCCTGGACGCCGGCGTGGTCGCCACCGGCACGGTCAAGGTCACCAGCAACCGCAAGGCCGTGCAGCACCTGACCGGCGGCACCGTCGAGGCGATCCTGGTGCACGAGGGTGAGCGGGTGAACAAAGGCCAGGCGCTGGTGCGCCTCGACGCCCTGCATGCGCTGGCCGAGCAAGGCGCGGTCAGCGCCCAGTACATCGTCAGCAAGACCGTGGAGAATCGCCTGGAGGCCGAACGCGACGGCCACGACACGGTGACCTTCGCCCCTGCCCTGCTGCGCCAGTTCGAAGACGATCCGCGGCTGTTGGCGGCCATGGACCTGCAACAGCACCTGCTGGCGACCCGGCGCGCGGGCCTGGCCGGCGAAATCGGCATCCTCGAGGAGAACATCGCCGCCTCGGCGGTGCAGCTCAAGGGCCTGCAGCAGGTGTATGGCGCCCGCGCCTCGCAGATCGGCTTCCTCGGCCAGGAACTGCAAGGCACGCGCATGCTCGCGGCCGAAGGCTATGTACCGCGCAACCGCCTGCTGGAGCTTGAGCGCAGCAACGCCGACCTCTCCGCCGGCCAGGCCGAGAACCTCAACAACATCGCCCGGGTGCGCAGCCAGATCAACGAGCTCAGGCTGCGCGTCCTGCAGCGCCGCCACGACTACCTCAAGGAGGTGCAGTCGCAGCTGACCGACACCGCCAAGGAAAGCACCACCCTGGCCGACCGCCTGCGCGCCCTGGACTACGAAGTGACCCATACGATCATCCGCGCGCCCATCGACGGCATGGTCCAGGCCTTGAGCATCGCCACCGTCGGCGGGGTGGTCCAGCCCGGCAGCCGGATCATGGAGATCGTCCCGCTCGACGAGCCACTGCAGGTCGACGCGATGATCCCGGTGCAGGCCATCGACCGCATGACCCCGGGCCTGGCCGTGGACATCGCCTTCCCCGCCTTCAACCACGCCAGCACGCCGAACATTCCCGGGCGCGTGCTGACCGTCTCCGCCGACCGCCTGCTCGACGAGGAGAGCAAGCAGCCGTTCTACCTGGCCCAGGTGGAAGTCACCGCCGACGGCATGGCTTTACTCGGCAGCAACCATATCCGCCCCGGCATGCCCGCCACCGTCACCATCAAGACCGGCGAGCGCAACCTGCTGAGCTACCTGCTCAAACCCCTGCTCGAACGCGTCGACGCCGCGTTCAAGGAGCAATGAGATGAATCGCCATTGCCTTGGCCTGTGCCTGCTGACGCTGGCGTTGCCGGCCGGCGCCATGGACCTCAAGCAGGCCTGGGACCTGCTGCAGTACCAGGGGCCGATCTACCGCGCCGCGGTGCATGAGCAGCAGGCCGGCCTGGAAAACCGCGCCATCGGCCAGGCCGGCCTGCTGCCGCAGGTCAACGCCTCGGCCTACGCCAACCGCATCGACGGCAGCCAGCGCCAGCACGGCATCGACAACGACCTCGACTATGACGCCACCGGCGCCAACCTGCGCCTGCGCCAGCCGCTGTTCAACAAGCAGAAGATGGCCGAATACCGCCAGGGCCAGCAACGCGCCGACTACAGCGTGGCGGTATTCGACGCCAAGAGCCAGGACGCCGCCGTGCGCCTGGCCGACAGCTACTTCGACGTGCTCCTGGCCAGCGAGACCATCACCCTGGCCCGGGCCAAGCTCGGTGCCTTCGAGGAGCAGCTCGGCTCGGCCAGGCGACGCATGCAGCTGGGGGCCGGCACCATCACCGACATCGACGAGTCCCTGGCCCGGCGCGACCTTGCCGAGGCCGAGCTGATCGAGGCCCAGGACAACCTGGCCAACGCCAGCCGCAAACTGGCCGAGTACATCGGCGAGACACCCGTGTCGCTGACCACCCTGCAGGCGGACTTCGCCACCCCGCCCCTGCTACCGGACAACCTGCGCGACTGGCTGGCCAGGGCCCAGGCCGACAGCCCGGTGATCCAGGCGCGCCGGCACAGCTACGCGCTGGCCGAGGAAGAGGTCAAGCGCGCCAAGGCCGGCCACTGGCCGACCCTGGACTTCGTCGCCGGCTACACCGCTGGCAAGAGCCAGTCGATCTCCGAGCTGAACCAGCGCAACCACTACAGTTCGATCGGCCTGGAGCTGAACATCCCGCTGTACAGCGGCGGCGGCGTCAGCGCGCTGAGCCGCCAGGCCAGCGCCAACAGCGCCAAGGCCCTGGACGAGCTCGATGCCACGCGACAGGAAGTCATCACTGGCACCACCCGCGAGTTTCGCGGCGTGCAAAGCGGCGCCCTGCGCGTGCACGCGCTGGAAAAGGCGGTGGCCTCCAACGAACGCTCGCTGCTATCGGCACGCAAGGGTTTCAGTGCCGGCGGCACCAGCACCAACGCCGATGTGCTCGACGCCGAGGAGCTGCTGTTCGTGGCACGGCATGACCTGTTCGAGGCCAAGCTGCGCTACCTGATGTCGCGCCTGCGCCTGGCCTCGGCGGTGGGCAGCCTGGGGGATGACGACATCGACCAGATCAACCGGTACCTGGGGCCGGAGTTGTTGGTGAACAACTAGATTGAGATACAGCCCGCGACATCGGCCCACAGTTTGGCGATACTGCTCAGCCCTCATCCATGAAAAGGACTTCGCTGATGAAGCGACTGCTTGCCCTCACCCTCCTCACCCTGGCCATCGCCGGCTGCGACAAGGCCGACCAGACCACCGCGGCGACCGGCCAATGCGCCAAGGACACCGACTGCAAGGGTGAGCGCATCTGTGAAAGCGGCCAGTGCGTCAACCCGCAGCCTCAGGCCGCGCTATTGGCCAAGCCTACCGTCAGCGCACCGCTGGCGCCGAGCATCGCCTATGAGCCGCTGCCGATCAGCGACGAAGGTGCCGGTCCGTTCAGCGTCCAGGGCATGGAAATGGGCACCGCGTTGAACTACCAGTCCCGGGCAGGCGTGATGAACGTCATGGAGTCCGTCGTCGCCGACGCCGAAGGCACCGGCTACGTCGCCATCGAGAAAGCCTACGCCTTCGGCCCGAGCCGCTATGTGCTGGTGGTGTCCACGGGCGAAGGCGGCAATGCCTGCCCGGCGTCCACCTATGTCTTCAGCTTCGATACCAGCGGCGAGTACGTGGACGGCAAGGCTGAGGTGGACGGCTGTTCGGAAATGGTCGAAAGCATGGCCGAAGGCAACAAGCTGACCATCAAGAAGGATGGCGCCGCGACCGTGGTGTACAACGGCCAGGTGAAGTGAGTGGGCTCAGGCCGGCACCACGTTGGCCCAGTACCCCAGTACCCGCTGGATCCGAACCGGCAGGGTCTCGGTCAGCAGCATCAGGCTGGCATCCGGTTGGTCGAGGGACAATGACCTGCTGACCTGCAATCGCGCGATCTGCGGGTCGCACCTGAGCACGCCTGGGCGATAGTTGTCGAGTTCCTCGAGCACCTCGGCCAGGGGCATGCGCTCGGCCACCAGGTGTCCATGGGTCCAGGCTCCGGCCCCAGTTGGCAGTGCGACCCTCGGGGTACTGCCCGTGTCGCCGAACAGTTGCTGCCACCCGGCTTCCAGTGCCAGCGGAGCGGCCGAACCCCACGCGATCGATGCCACGCCATCAAGCATCTGCACCACGGTCGCGGATGCTTGTTGCTGGACGATCAAGCGCGCCGCCTGCCCCGGCATGATCCGTACCTGGGTGGTTCGCAGGCTGACACCGGCGCCCTGTGTCACCTCCAGCAGCACCCGCCCACGTTGCAAGGTCACGGCGCGGCCAGCGTTGTCCAGTGCGCTGCGGCTGTCCAGTAGCACCGAAAGGCCCGGTGCCAGTCGCCAACCGCGTCGTTGTCCGGTGCCGGTGGCGCAATCGCTGAACAGCGTTGGCAGCGCGCCACCTTGGTTCACGCCATAGCCACTGGCGAGAAGTACGCCGGTCGCGGTCAGGCCGCCGAGCAGCGTTCGCCGCGACACCTTCGCCCGGCCACCCTGGGGCTGGGAGTCACGGTTCTGGATCAGGTCCAGTGCCGGGTCGCGGTGGGTTGAAGACATGCGGCGACTCTCTGGGGAGGGCGAAAAGGTGCTTATGATAATTCTTATCATTTACTTTTTGCCAGTTGCTCTGACTCGCTCTGGGGGTGTTCGCCGTAACCGTTGCAGCGCCTATCAGATCGAGCGCCGCCCGCGCGGCGCATCGCGGCACAAGGCCGCTCCTACATCTGTTTCGGGCCGGTCAATCCTGTGCCATCACCCGGTACGCCTTGTGAGTACCGCGCGGTTTCAGCGTGGGCACCAAGGCAGGCAACCATGGCCTGACAGGTTCGGT